>USJW01000001.1 GCA_900555045.1 uncultured Clostridium sp.
CACATTCACATGCGACGGCCTGTTTTTCGGCGTTTTCTCAGTCAATGAGATTAAAATATTCGTGATTTTTAACAATTCTTTTGCAATATTTTAACATATGTCTGTATCTTCCCCCAACAGTTCCCGGTAGATGGCAAGGTCCACGTCCTTAAACACATTGAAAATGACCCGCTGGACCGTGGTCCCGGTGTCAAGGAAGTCCCTCACGGCCGCCACCGCGATCCGCGCGGCCTCCCGGTTGGGAAAATGGAATTCCCCGGTGGAGATGCAGCAGAACGCCACGCTCTGAAGCCCGTGCTCTGCCGCTAGCGCAAGGCAGGAGCGGTAGCAGGAGGCCAAAAGCATGCGGTCCTCCTCCGTGACCGTGTCGAAAATGATGGGGCCCACGGTGTGCAGGACGTACCGGCAGGGCAGATTGTACGCGGGGGTAATCTTCGCCTGCCCGGTGGGTTCGCTGTACCCCTGGCGGTTCATCAGCGCGTCGCAGGCCAGCCGCAGCTGAATGCCGCTGCGGGAGTGAATGATGTTGTCGATGCAGGAGTGAAGGGCGCAAAAGCACCCCCGCAGGCCGCTATTTGCGGCGTTGACGATGGCGTCCACCTTGAGCGTGGTGATGTCGCCCTGCCACAGAACCAGCCGCCGGTCCGCCCCAAGAGGCGTGAGCGAGCCGCCGTCCACCACCCCCGCCGCGTCCCGCTCGGCACACAGGTATTCATCCTGAACCTTAAGAAACTCCTCCCCGATGGGCTTCGGGGGCCGCACATTCATCAGCGCGCGCAGGAGGTTTTTTTGCCCCTGCACATCGCCCGGCACGGCAATCCTCTGATACCCCGGATTTTCATCCATAAGACAGCGGATGAGATACAACCTCCGTTCTTCCTGGTTCATGCCTGCTCCCTCCTCCCGCACAGCGCCTCAAGCACCTGGCCGATATCCGCGTTCACACACAGGGCGCGGTCTGCAATCTCCTTCGGCGCGAGGGCCTGCAAATTTATGCAGACGTAGCGCGCGCGGTCAAACTGGTGCGTCATCTGCCAGAACGGATATTTGATGATCCCGGGCGTGTTAAACCCCACCCCCAGCTCCAGAAACAGCACCTTTTTCCCCTGATTCTGGGTGAGAAAGTCCTCATACCGCCGGGCGGCTTCATTCCACGCCTCATCCTCCACAAAAAATCCGTCGCAGCGCAGATTCACCTCCATGTTGCCGCCACAGACCGGACAGCGCGGCACAAGCTGCGTGGGGATGCGGCAGTCCTCCTGAAGCTTCATCATGGCGCGGACCTGGGCCTCGTTGCCGTACAGCTTTTTGTGGCACGCCCTGGCGCACTGGAACAGGCCGTAATCCCCCTGGGTGGCAAAAATCCGCCGGTCCGCAAATCCCGCCAGCCAGAACTGATGGTCCACGTTGGTGGTAATCACAAAGTACTCCCGGTTCCCCACAAGGCTGTAGAGCTCCCGGTACGCCTTGCCCGCAGGCTGGTCATAGCGGTTGTAGTAGATGTGGCGGCTCCAGTAGGCCCACTTTTCCTCCTGCGTCTGAAAGGGGTAAAAGCCCGCGGTGTACATGTCCTTCATCCCGTACCGGCGTATGAAATCCCCGAAATTCTTCTCAAACCGCGGTCCGTCGTAGCAGAGTCCGGCGGCAGCGGAGAGCCCCGCCCCCGCGCCGATCACAATCGCCTCCGCCCACTCTAACGCCTCCCGGATCCGCTCGATCTCCTCCGTCATCTCGCTCCTCCTCTCTCAAAGCCGCACAACCGCGCCCGCATGACACACCCTCAGGCAGTTCCCGCAGTGCAGGCAGTGCTCCGCCTGGATCATGAACGGGATTCTGTCATTCTCGATGCAGTTCTGGGGACACGTTTCCAGACATTTCCCGCAGCCGTCACAGCGCTCCGTGATGCGGTATTCCCCGGCGGCGCCAGCATTCTCACTGGCCTTCCCCGCCGCGGTGCTGCCTTCTGCGGTGTTCCCTTCCGCGGTGTTCCCCGCCCCATTTCTTCCGATGTGAAAGCTGTACCGGGTCACCGGCTTGGTGGACAGGTCAAAATACTCTCCCTCCCCCTCGTAAAGCCGGAACACAGTCAGCGCCTCCCTGCTCACCTCTGTAGGATAAATCTGCGCCATGTAGGGGTTCTCCTCAAACACGCGGGGTATGAGGCCGCTTCCCAGCTCCTCCACCGTCCCGCGGACAGACACCGCCCGCTTGTTCATCGATCCCTCACCGCCCGCCATGCCGCTGATCGCCACGAAGGGCGTCCTCGCCAGCTGCCGGTAAAACGCCTTTCCCCTGGCAGTGATAAAATACAGACTGTCCTCGTCCGTCAGCATGATATCGATCACCCGCGCGGCGGGAAGTCCCTGGTCATCCACCGTGGCAAACACAGTGGAGTGGATCTCCTCCCGGAGCATCCGCAAATAGTCCTTTGTCTCCATCTTCCTCATCCTCTTTCTTTGATGATTCTATTTTAAACCATCTGCCCCCCGCTGTAAATTACGCACCGGGAAGTGGCATGGTATCCAAAAGATACTTTACCCTTGCCAGCCCGCCCATAGCGGTATATAATAGGACTATACATTCTAATAGATACCGTTAGAGGAGGCATACCGCTTTATGGAGACAAATGAGAAAAAAATCCCCGACTGCCCGGTGGAGATGACCCTGCAGCTGATTGGAGATAAATGGAAAGTCCTGATCATCCGGGATCTTCTGACCGGCACCAAACGCTTCAACGAGCTGAAGCGCTCTGTCACCGGAATCACCCAGAAGGTGCTGACCAGCCATTTGCGGGCCATGGAGGCCGCCGGCCTGGTGAACCGCAAGGTCTACCCGGAGGTGCCGCCCCGCGTGGAGTACACGCTCACCGAGACCGGCTACAGCCTGAAGCCCATCCTGGACTCCATGGTGGTTTGGGGGACGGATTACAAGAAAAAAATCGGGTGAGAAGGCGGAGGGATTGGACAGAGCTGGCTTCCTGTATGGGAAAAGGCCCGAAGTGCTCTGATGGTCAGAGCACTCTGAGCCTCGGTTTTGTTGAACATGATGGGGCATGGCCTGCAGGAGATTATCGGATGGAACGGGCCGCTGGCATGGCCTGCAGGAGATTATCTCCACAAGTCTCCCACCTAGAATTCATACGGCGGATTGCCGGAAAAGTCTGCGATCAGGCCGTGGGGATTCTCCAGGTAGAACACCACGAAGATCGGATTGTCCGCGGTGTTGTACTGGCCCTTCACGATGGGGTTTGCCATGCAGGCCTCCTTCACCTCCATGTTGTCCTCAAACACCGCCCGGCCGTGCAGCCGGATCCAGGCAAACGTGGCGTCCGCCACAGAGATCTCAACCTCCGGGGTTGCCTGCATGTCCTTGTAGACCTCCTTCTGGTTGTTGGTACAGAACCAGAGCTTCCCGTCCCGCTCAAAGCAGAACATAAACGGACGGCATTTCGCCTTCCCATCTCTCCCAACTGTGGCCAGGTACTGCACCGGATTTGCCTGCAAAAATTCAACTACTCGTTTCATCTGTATCATCCTTCCTCAAACTACATCGCTTACGCCCCGCCCACCGCGACACCGCGCATGTGAACCGGCTGGTTTCTGTTTCTATACCAGCATTATAGAGCGGTTTGCAGCCTGGCGGAAGAACGCACTTAAAAGTGCGATAGCCGCCCGGGTGAAACCTGGTATCAAAATGATACTGTTTTATGTGTGGTGAATTAAAGAAATGTGTTGGGGAGAATGAGAATACATGCCTGGTCACTTGGTGAGGTATTCCACGAACCTAGTGAACATGGTATCGTATGAACACTTAGCGAGGTATTTTCGAGCTTAGTGAGAATACATGCCTGAACACTTAGTGAGGTATTTTACGAACTTAGTGTTCATGGTATAATAAACACAACACACCACCATTCTGCGAGAGGAGGAAGCGCAATGAACTATCTGTTAGTCATACGTCTGTCCCCCATGCACGCATTTTTTGAGGTGACGGACGGCGACGGGCAGCCGGCGTACCGGTCGTCCACGCGGCTGATGTCCCTGACGGACAAAGCCGTGATCACGGACGGAGCGGATCAGGTCGTGGCCCATTTTTGCTGCAGGCTGATCTCCATGCGGGGCGTGCACCGGATTATCATGGCGGACGGCGGCCAGATGACGGTCCGCACGGATTTGCGGCGCGCCGATGAGACGGTCACCATCCCGGAAAACGGCTGGCAGATCTGCGGTAACCGCGCATGCCAGCGGTACCGCATACTGGATGAGGGCCAGAATCTTCTGGCTGAGGTATACCGGCCCTGGGGGACCATGAGGGATCGCTGCCGCATCGCGGTGGCCGACCAGGAAAACGCTGACCGGCTGATCTCCCTGGTTATCGTCCTGGAGCACACCGCCGTAGCGCGCAGCCAGGTCCGCGAGAGCGCCGCGCACTTTGCCAGCCCCCGCTTTGAGCCGCTCCCGCCCCCGTACTCTTCCCCGCGGGGCTGATGGCGCGGGCTGTCAGAACTTTTCTCCGATCCCGTACTGTTTCATCTTTCTCCACAGGCTGGAGCGGGCAATCCCCAGCATCTCCGCCGCTTTTCCCCGGTTTCCGCCACAGGCGTTGAGCACCTGCACAATCCGGCTGCTCTCGTCCGCTGCCTGCGCGCCCGAAACCGAACCCTTGGATGTCCGCGTCGCGCTCGTTCCCGTGCCCCCGGTCATCCCCGCCGCGCTCGCTTCCGGGCCTTCGCCCCCTCGCGCTGCACCATCCCCCGCATCCCTCTCCAATGCGATTTTCTCCAGCGCCCCAGGCTCCTCCTGGTAGACCTCCGCCAGCTGGCGGTACAGCATCTCGCGGTCAATCTTCTTCCGGTTGCTGATGATCACCAGGCGCTCGCAGAAGTTTCTGAGCTGGCGCACATTCCCGGACCACGGATAGCGGGCGATCAGCTCATAGGCCCCCGGCGTCAGCGAGACCTCCTTGGAGTTTTCCTTCCCGTAGCGCCGCAGGAAATAGTCCGCCAAAAGCCGCACATCCCCCTGCCGCTTGCGCAGCGGCGGAATATTTAAGGTCAGCACATTCAGGCGGTAGTACAGATCCTCCCGGAATTTTCCCTCCATCACGAGGCTTCGCAGGTTCTTATTGGAGGCCGCGATAATCCGCACGTCCACCGGGATCACCCTGTCGTCGCCCACCTTGTTGATCACCCGCTCCTCCAGGACCCGCAGCAGCCGCACCTGGCCCTGCAAGTCCATCTCGGATATCTCATCCAGGAAAATCGTCCCCTTATCCGCCATCTCCAACAGGCCCTTTTTTCCCTGCTTGGACGCGCCGGTGAACGCACCGCCCACGTATCCGAACAGCTCGCTCTCCAGCAGATTCACCGGCAGCGCGCCGCAGTTGACCGCCACGAAGGGCTGGTTTTTGCGGGTGCTGTGGTTGTGGATGCTCTGGGCAAAGAGCTCCTTTCCGGTTCCGGACTCGCCAAAAATCAGGATATTGGCGTGGTGCTTGGCAAACTGCCTGGCCCGGTACTTGCACTCCTCCATCTCGTCCGACTCCCCCAGGATGTCGGAGAAATGGTACTTGGCCACCAGGCCCTTGGCGTAGATCTCCTGCTTGATCTGCCCCTCCAATTTTTCCAGCCGCTCCTTCTGGCTCAAGTGGACGATGGCGCCGCTCACGGTCCCCTGCTTTACATAGGGCGTCACGTTCACCGCAGCGATGCACTCGTTCACCTGCAGGACGCTGCCGTAGATATTCTCCCCGCCCCTCAGCACCATCTCCATGGTCCTCTGGTCCAGCTCCGGGATCCTCTCCCAGATGCTTTTCCCCAAAAGTTCTCCCTTCCCGGCCTTTAAAATCTCCTCCGCCACGGAGTTGCAGAACATCACGCGCCCGTCCGTGTCCAGCTGGAGGGTGGCCTCAAAGGAGTAGTCCATGATGGTCTCAAGGGCATTGCTGCGCTCCCTCTGCACCGCGATGTTCTCCACCAGGATAATCGCCTGCTCGATGGTCCGGTAGATGGACTCATACTCGTCAACATCGGGGCTGAAATAAGCGTGCATCCCCTCCTCCTTCGCCAGCTCACAGGTTCTGGGCCCCGCCATGGCAAAGTGGGTGCCGGCCGCCTTGACCTGACGGATCTGCTCCCTGACATACGCCTCGTCCGTCTGCTGCAGCACCACGTTCTCCAGCTCCAGGTTCAACAGGAATCGGATCGTCTTGAAGTCCAGAATCACAGGCCGGTGGCTGAAAATTACCGCTTTGGTGATCGGATGGTCAAACTCCTCCGGATATTTTTGTTTGACATTCCCCAACAGCGAGAAGGTGCTGGAGCCCAAAAACTGGACCGGGATGATTGGCACGTTCACCTTGAGCCTGCTGGCCTTTAAAATCAGCTCCGTGCTGCCGCGGCAGATCAGGGCATCCACGCCCTCGTTCTGGGCCTCAATCAGCAGGCGGTCCGCCGTCTCCGACTGGACCACCGAATCCCGCCCTTCCTCCAGATTTTTCACTTCCAATTGCACGCCCAATTCCCGCGCAGCCCGCACGACGCTCTGCGAGCTCTGCGCATGGTTCTTGCGCAGGTACCAAAATTTCAGCATATGTATTCCACCCCCAGGATGTGGCCGTCCCGGCCACCGCTACGCCTATTATAGCGTATCGCCGGTTGAGCGGCAAGCCGTCAATTGGTAATCTGTGCTCCCCGCCTCCTCGCCCTCCCGGTAGCGCCGCTCCAAAAGGCTCATCATCCGCATGAGCTCCAGGCCGCTTCGAAAGGCCACATCCTTCCCTCTCGTGAGTTTTCCCCGGACCCGCCCCTGCATGGTGGCATGACGCCTGAACTCCACACAGACCGACAGAACGTCCCGCGCCCGGGCGGCCCCGGGAAAAAGGGCCGCATCCCGCCGCGACATCAGGTTCTCTTTCACCATCACAGGCCGCTTCTGGCATGCCACCTCGTAGTCCCGGCGCATCCCCCAGTTGAGAAACCTCGGGGGCTGTGCTGCGCACGGGGTTCCCAGCCAGTCGCAGATCTCATCGATCCGAAGCACCAGCTCCCCCACCCCGCAAAACGGCACTGGCTCAACCAGATGGCTATTAAAAATCACCCCGCTTATCCGGTCATCGTCGAGCCCCTGCACGCACACCAGCATGCTGTTCACCCGCTCTGAGGCGATCCGTTCTCCCAGCCTCCTGTTCTCCCGCTCCTCTTTCGTCATACCAGCTCTCATCCTTCCACCGGCCCGCCAAAGATGCGGGCAGAATTTTCTCGCTACAACAAAATATCTCTTTTGTTGTAGGCACGGTGAAAAAGAGAGAGGGGGCAGATCCAAAACAGCATCCATCCCTGTAATCCAAGCAAAAAAAATGCGCATGAAATAAGCTGGTTATTTCCATTTTCTGCCAGCTTATTTCACGCACCCATCGCGTAAAGCAGACGAATTTGTCTGTAGAAATTTTTAGGAATATGTATTATAATGTGGAATATATCTGCAATGTTTTTTACAACAAAAGAGATATTTTGTTGTAATTCCCTATCAGAAGGTCTAAATTCTCGATCTGCCTCAGACGGCTTTTCCCGCTCTCCATCGTGTAAATCCTGGTCGTGTTGACGCTGCTGTGACCCAGGATATCCGCCAGGCGCAGCAGGTCCTTTTCCTGGCTGTAATAGGCTCTGGCAAACAGATGGCGCAGGTTGTGCGGGAACACCTTTTCCGGCTCAATCCCCGCCCTTCTGCCCGCCAGCTTCATCTCCCGCCAGATGTTGCTCCGATCCATGGGCTTTCCCGTCCGCGTCACGAATATCATGCCGTCTGCGATCCGCATGCGCTTTGCGTAGGCCGCAAGGAGTCCGCACAGCCGGTCCGTCAAAAGGACCACCCGGATCTTTCCCTTGCAGTCCACCTCCGCCGCCTGGCGCGTTAGCGACTCCACCGTGATGTAGCGCAGCTCCGACACGCGGATTCCCGTGGCGCAGATGGTCTGGAGCAGCAGCGCCAGCCGTTCATTTCCGTCCGCCTGGGCCTGTCTCACAAGCTTTCCGTAATCGTCCCTGGACAGCTCCCTTCCCTCCGCGCAGAACACCCGGCGCTTCACCTTGATGAAGCGGACGGTGCAGTCGCCCCAGTCCATATATTTTAGAAATCCGTTGGCCGCGGCCAGGGCCCCGTTCACAGTGACCGGCGACAGCTCCCTTCGAAGCGCCTCCTTCCACTCAAGCACCATGCCCTTCGAGATCTCTTTCCCTCCCATAAAGTCCTGAAATGTGTTGAGATAGTACCGGTATTTCCGGATCGTCCCCGCGCTTCTCTCCTCCTCCTTCAGCCAGGCACAATATTGTTCGATATCCCCTTCCAGAATTTCCCTGTTACCCATCGTTATACCTCCTGTTGTTTTATGAAAGAAAGTATAACCAATTCCGGCCAAAATCATATGCGAGGGGGCATTTGTGCCCAGCTGTTTTTATGTTCACTCGCCGCAGCCGTCCCACACCGCCGACGGACCGCTGTAGGTCCAGTGAAACGGCCCGGTTCCGTCGAGAGCTTTCCACCAGGCGTCCGCCGCCTCCACCTTAAACCGATGGGACCTGGTCAAATCCGCGCCCTCCACGGTCCAGAAGGTGTCCCTTGTGGTACAGGCGCCGTTCACATGGTTAAAATAGGCGCCCGACTGAGGGCAGACCGGCTGTCCGTCCATGTAAACCCGGTATCCGTAGATCCCGGCCAAGGCCCGCGGTTCCTCCCAGCGAAGCACAAGCGCCTCCCCATGCCGGGTAACGGACAGTTCCCCGCTCCACTCCGGCGCCGCATACGAGTAGCCGGGAGGGCAGGTCACCGCCGCTTCCCTGTAAAAAATTTCCTCCCCATTGTCCGCAAAAGCGTTGATCAAAACCCGGTTGTCCTTCCCGGACAGACGCCCTACGGTGATGGACACCCGCTCTGCGCAGTCCCAGTCCCGCAGCTCATAGTTGTAGACCGTCCGCATGACCCTGCCGTTTACGCGGACACGATAGCCCCGGACCCGCGGATCCGCCCTGTGGGCGTTTGCGAATGCCGCAGTGGCCCAGGTGTATCCCTGGCCCGCCATCTCCACCTCCAGGCTGTCCGGCTGCGCCAGCGCGGGCGACTTTCCAGGCGCTGCGGCTACTGAGACCGACGGCCCTTTCGTCCGATTTCCCGCCTCATTCACCGCAAACACCGTAAACCGGTAGCTGACCCCGGCGCACAGGCCGCGCTGCACCGCGCAGAGCGCTTTCACCGGCTCCGTGACATGGACCGGGCGCCCTGTATCGCGGCCCGCGGGCTCTATACCGCCGCCCGCCGACTCTATTTCGCCGCCATGGCCCGCGCTCTCCCCACTGTGCTTCACACATGTCTCCGCACCGCGCACCACGCATGTCTCCACAATATACTCCACCGCCTGCCCCGCGCCCTCTGCCGCCGTCCACTGGAGCTCGGCCAAGGTTTCACCCGCACTGCCTTCAACCATCACAGCCGAAACCCTCGCGTTCGCTCCCCACACCGGCGCCTCCATGGCAAGTTTTGCCGTGTCGGACATGGTGGTCCCGCCAGCAAACGTTAGCCCGCTGCACGCGCGGATCTGCTTCCAGGCCGAACAGCTCTCCGTCTCCCCGTTCACGGTGACGTTACAAAAGACCGCGTTCTCAAGGCCCACAAGCACCTCCGTCCCGGCCTTCGCATGGGTGAACGCGATATCCTGGAAATACAGGTCATGGTGCCGGTGCCAGGGCTTGTAGAGCTGGCGAAAATCCGCATCCGCCACCAGGCTCATGGTGTTCTGGGAGACCCCGTCCGCCGTGATGTTGTAGGCCTCGATACCATAAAATTCCGCCGGCCGCTCTGCCGGTTCCACGGAAACCGCCTGGTTCATATCGCTGTACGCGGTGTTCATCACAAAGACCTGCCTGGCATGGCCCACCGCGCAGTCCCGGATGCACACATCCCACACGCCGCCCCCGTTGGCCGGGGCGGATTTGAATCGGAAGGGCATGTCGCTGTGGTTCAGCACGTTGTCCTCCACCAGCATGCCGCAGATCCCGGCGCCGGTGTGGCTCCCGGCCGCGATGGCGCCGCCGTGGCACTCCCGCAGAAAATTGTTGAATGTCCAGATGTTCTCCGAGGGGCGCTGCCCGCAGTCCCGAACGCCGCGCCCCATGCCGGTGGCAAAGTTGACCGCATCGTCCCCGGTGTCGAAGAAATTGTTGAACACCACCGCGTTCTGCGTGTTTCCCAGCTCAATCCCGTCCGCGTTGTTGCAGTCGTAGGTGATAAACTTCACATTCTCGGCCGTCACATTGCAGCTGTCCAGCACTGCCACCGTGTGGAAGGCCGGATTGCGCACAGTGATCCCGCCGATATAAAAATTCTCGATTCCCCGAATAAGGATCAGGTTCGGGCGGCTGTAGTAGGCGGCCTTCTCCCCGGCCCCCCGCTCTCTGGATTTGAGCACCGCATCCGCGGCCAGAATCCCCAGAGACTTTTCCCGGTTCTTCTCCCCGCAGAGAAGCCCGCTGGTCCCCGCCACCCACTGGGGCAGGCGGTACTCCTCCTTTTCCGGATCCCCCTCCAGCAAAGGCTGGAAGGCCGCGCCGAAGCGGTCCCCAGCCGGAGTCTCCTCCGCGCCGTACTTCCACCCGTTGCCGTCGATCACTCCCTCGCCCACAATCCGGATATTTGTTAAGGGCGCCCGATGATCGCTGCTGTAGGCGTTGATTAAGCCCCAGGCGCGGGTGTCCGTGGAGTAGGGGTAGAGCAAATAATTGCCGTCGTAGTGGTCCACGTTTGGGGATCCCATGAGCAAGGCTCCTTTTTTTAGTTCCAGTGTCATATTGCTCTTTAAATAGAGGGAGCCGGACATGAAAATCCCCTCCGGGATCACCACTCTCCCGCCCGCCTCACAGGCGTCGATGGCCGCCTGGATCGCCCGCGTGTTGGCCTCGATGGCCCTGCTGACCCCACTGTCATAGGAGGTATACCCCTCCTTCACGGGCCGCGCGCCGAAGTCGGTCACCAGATACTCCCGCGGCCGCGCAGCCGTGGTTACCCGGATGGAGCACGCCCCTCCGAGCACCGTCCCGCTCTTTCCCAGGGCCGCCACCGAGAATTCATACTCCGTGTCCGGCGAGAGGCCGGTTGCGGTGAAGGAGTGGATGTCCACCTCAACCATCGGAATCTGCTTTTCCCGATAATATGCGTAGAACGCCTCCATGTACGTGCTGGCCCAGTCCGCATGGCGGGCAAAATTCTCCCGCGCCGTCCCGATCCGCACGCCGTCCTGAAAGACCGCATAGTCTGCGACGCCCTCCATGTTTTCCGGTTTGTCCCAGACAAGCGTGACCGACTGCTCGTCCAAGGCCAGCGCAGGCACCCGCAGGCCGTTCACATCCCGGCTCCCCCGGGTCCGGTCATATTTTCTGATCAAATCCATGTCTCCTCCCTCCGCGCCGGCGGCCCCGGCGCTGTAACGCAACACAATCTCAGTCCGCCCCCGGCGCTGTAACGCAACGCAATCTCAGTCCGCCCCCGGCGGCCCCGCCGCCGCAACGCAATCTCAGTCCGCCCCGGCGCCCCCGGCGCTACAACACAACGCAACAGTGGGCGGCCCCGTCAACCGGTGCCGCCCACTAAAAAGTTCTCAGTCTTTCACAAAACCGATGTACGTGAGCGCTGCCTCCAGGCAGCCGTCCACCCCGATGAGACCGGTGTTGAGGCACAGGTCATAGCACTCCATCTCCCCCCAGTCCTTGGTGGAATAGTACTCGTGGTACTCCTTGCGCTTTTTGTCCACAGTGACAATCCGCTTTCCCACCTGATCCCTGGAGAGCTCCGGGAACAGACCTGCAATCCGGTCCTTCCTGCGCTCCATGTCCGCATACACAAAGATGCGCACCGCATCGGCCAAAATCGCGTCCGCACAGCGCCCCACCATCACGCAGGGCCCCTTTGCGGCCAGGTCGCTTATCACGCGGCACTGGGCTGCGTACAGCTTCTGCGTCTGTGCGATCTGGTAATCCGGCGGCACATCCCGCAGCGAGTAATTGTCAAAATCCGGCGCCACCTCATCGTAGGCCTCCAGCACGGCGGTCTCGATGTTCCCCTCCTTGGCGATCATGTTGATCAGTTCCTTGTCGTAAAAGGGAATCCCCAGGCGTTTTGCCAGCTTCTCCCCGAGTTCCCGTCCGCCGCTGCCGTACTGTCTGCTGATCGTTATCACTCTGTTCATAAATTGTGCCTCCTTTTTCCCAATCGCAACTCTCGCTTCCTCTATGCCCGACCGCCCTCTGACTGCGGCAGAAACCGATTTTAGGATCTCACACCCGAACCGCGTACTTGACCACGTGATCCTGCTTCTCCTCAAAAACCCGGTACGCCTCCATGATGTGGTCCAGGTCCGTCCGGTGGGTGATCATGCAGCCGGTGTCAAGCTTTCCCTGCCGGATCAGCTCCATGATCTCCCCACAGCGGCAACCGTCCACCCCACCGGTCTTAAACACCAGATTCTTGCCGTACATGTCCGGCAGCGGGAGCGTCTGTGCCTCCTCGTACATGGCGATCACGCCCACCACGGCGTTGGGCCTGGCGATCTCCCAGGCCATCCGGAAGGTGTCCCTTCCCCCCGCGCACTCCAGCACGCAGTCCGCGCCGCGCCCGCCCGAAAGCGCCTGGATCTGCGCCTTCACATCGCAGGAAGCGGGGTCAAGCACGGTGTCGGCCAGGCCGTGGCTGCGGGCTAACTCCAGCCGGAACGGGTCCACGTCCACCGCCACGATCTGTCCGGGCCCGTAGAGCCGCGCGCACATCATGGCGCAGAGCCCGGTGGGACCGGCCCCGATCACCGCCACGGTGTCCCCCGGGCGAATCTCCCCCATGGCCGCTCCCCAGTAGCCGGTGGAGAGCAGATCCCCGGTAAACAGCGCCGCCTCGTCCGACACGCCGTCCGGGATCTTTGTGAGCCCGTTATCCGCGTAAGGGATTCGCGCGTACTCCGCCTGGCCTCCGTCAATCCGGCAGCCAAGGGCCCAGCCGCCCTGGGGATCCGAACAGTTGTTCACGTAGCCCCGCTCACAGAAAAAACAATGTCCGCAGTAGGTCTCCACATTGACCGCCACCCGGTCTCCGGGCTTCACGCGGGTAACCTGCTCGCCCACCTGCTCCACAACGCCCACGAACTCATGCCCCAGCACCGTGCCTTGTACTGCCCGCGGCACCGCTCCGTGCTTGATGTGGATGTCGCTGGAGCAGATCGTGGTCAGCGTGACCCGCACCAGCGCGTCGCTTTTCTCCAAAAGCTTCGGCTTCGGGCGCTCCGTGAGCGCCACATCGCCCACCCCGTTAAACACAACCGCCTTCATCACACCCCGCCCTTTCTCTCATGTTCCTTTGGGGTTTTCACCCTGTTTCTTCCATTTTATCACATGCGCCCCCGATGCGCAACGAAAGACGCGGCAAACCTTGGACCGCCTGGCGCTACCGCAGCCATCCCGCCATTCCCAGCCATGCGCCGGAGAGCTTCTTTAAGTAATCCATGTAGCCGGCCTCGCGCACATCCTCCGCGGCCAGCACATTGACCTCGCCCAGCTTTTTGCCCGCCAGGGTGTAGGTGAGCACGCCGGCCTTCTGCCCCTTTGTCACAGGCGCGGGCAGCGCTTCGTCCAGAACCAGGCTCTTCTCCACCTGATCCAGGTCCTCGCCGCTCAAGCTCAAGTAGGAGAACGTGCCCTCATAGTACAGCGGCACCTCATCCGCGACGCCGCCGGTCACAGCCATCTGCGGCAGCGGCAGCAGCTCCTTATCCTCGTACAGCCGGCAGTTGGCGTACCCGTAATTTAACAGCGCCTGGGCGTCCGCAAACCTTGCCTTGTAGTCCGGGGCCGCCATGACCACGGCGATCAGGCGCACGCCGTCCTTCTCCGCGGTGGCGGAGACACAGTATTTGGCCTTTGACGTGGAGCCGGTCTTTAAGCCGGTCACGGTGAAGTTGGTGGCCATCTTGAGCAGCTTGTTGGTATTTGAGAGGCCGAACTCCTTGGTGCCTTGTTTTGTAACGTGGGTAATATTTTCCATCCAGATCGTAGAATAGTTGTGAACCTGAGGATATTTGTTGATCAGCTCGCGGGACATAACCGCGATGTCCCTGGCCGTTGTCAGATGGTCCGGGGACTCTGTGAGGCCGCAGCAGTCCTCAAAATGGGTGTTGGTCATGCCAAGGCCCGCGGCACGCTCATTCATCATGCGCACGAATTCCGGCTCGCTGCCGGCTATGTACTCGGCCATGGCCACGGAGGCGTCGTTTCCGGAGGCGATGATGATGCACTTGATCAGCGTCTCCACCGTCTGCTTCTCCCCCTCCTCCAAAAACACCTGGGAGCCGCCCATGGACTTTGCGTGGGCGCTGGTGACCACCTCGTCCGTCAGCTTGATCTTCCCGGACTCCAGCGCGTCAAAAATGAGAATCAGCGTCATAATCTTGGTGACGCTGGCCGGGCTGCGCCGCTCGTCGGCGTCCTTCTCGTAAATCACCTGCCCGGTGGAGGCCTCCATCAAGATGACCGAGGGGGCCATCACATCCACCGCGGCGGCCGGGGCGTTGGCCTGCACCGGGCCGTTAGTGAGAACCGCCTCCCCGGCGTCCGAACCGGCGGCTTCATCCTGCGCGGCCGCCGCCTGTATCCGGCCTGCGGCCGCGTCCTCACCTACCTCCAGCCTGACTTCACGCGCCCACGCCACCCCAGCGGCCGCCGGCTGCAGCGCCAGCACTGCAGCCAGCATAAGCGTACCTATTCCTTTCATGGCATCTCCTAAAAAGCTTCATTCTACTACCAAATTTACGCTGGATTCCATGAAAGTATGCTTCCCGGGCCGGGAAAGACCGGCTTACAGCGCTTTTAATGCCTCGCGCAGCGCCTGTGCCATCTCCTCGTACTCGGCATCGGTCAGAATCGTGCGGCCGCTATTCATCTCAAAGGTGCCGCCCCACTCCTCGCCGCCCTCGTACTTGGGCACGATGTGGAAGTGCAGGTGATGTCCGGTGTCCCCGTAGGCCCCATAGTTGACCTTGTCCGGATGGAACACCGCGTGCACCGCGCGGGCCACCTTGGCCACGTCCGCGAAGAACGCATTTCTCTCCTCGTCCGTCAGGTCGATCAGCTCGCTGACGTGCTTGTTGTGGGCCAGAATCACGCGGCCCTTCTTGCTCTGCTCCTTAAACACATACAGATAGCCGGTCTCCATCTGGCAGACCGGGTAGGCAAACTTTGCCACCAGCTCACCCTGCATACAGTACGCACAATTTTTATCCTTTACCATTTCTTCCATTTCGACAACACTCCTTTTCCATTTGTGATACCATTACGATACCACGATCCCTTCAAGAATTCAACGGATAGAATTCTATTTTTTTCCAAAGTCATTTTCCCGCAGATTTTGTCGCGATATGGTACCATCTTTTCCTTTTTTATGTTATACTATCTTGTACGCGCGAGGGAGCGCGTAAAAATGAAGCATTGAACTGAGGTTGTTATTATGAGCAAATATGAATATAAACGCAGAAAATCCCGCCGGCGCCGCAGCAGGTTTAACCGGCATTTTCCCACCTTTATCGCCTTATTGCTGATTCTTGTGCTGCTTGGCGCGGCGATCTTTCTGGTGAGCCGCTTCGTGTTCCACAAAAAACCGGGACAGCCCTCCGTGACGGAGGTGGTCGCCTCACCGGACTCCACTCCCCCGTCCGCCTCCACTCCTGAGGCCCCCACGGAACCTCAGCCGGACGAGATCGACCAGCTGATCGCTAAAGCCGACCGGCTGGCCGCGGGCTACGACTACGATGCCGCCATCGCCCTGGTGGAGGGCGACGAGAAAGCGGCTGCCGATCCCCGGGGCCAGGAGGCCGTGAAGGGCTATCAGGCCACCAGGGAGACGCTTGTGGCGGCGGACCCCCAGGAGATCACCCACATCTTCTTCCACACCCTGATCATGGACACCGCGAAGGCCTTTGACGGCGACGCGGACTCCAAGGGCTACAACTCGGTGATGACCACGAAGGACGAGTTTATCCGGATCTTAAACGAGATGTACAAGCGCGGCTACGTGTTGGTGCGGCTGCACGACGTGGCCTACGAGGAACCCGATGAGAACGGAACCCCCCACTTCGTCTACGGGAAGATCATGCTGCCCGAGGGCAAAAAGCCCTTCGTCATGTCCCAGGACGACGTGTGCTACTACGACTACATGCAGGACGACGGCTTCGCCACCCGCATGGTCATCGGCGAGGACGGCAAGCCCACCTGCGAGATGACTCTGGACGACGGCACCGTCTCCACCGGCTCCTACGACTTAGTCCCCCTGCTGGAGGACTTCATCCAGGAGCACCCGGACTTCTCCTACCGGGGCGCCCGGGCCGTGATCGCGTTCACCGGCTACCAGGGTATTTTGGGATATCGCACCGCCTCCTCCTACAGCGACAGCCCCACCTACCAGGCGGACAGGGAAGCGGCGGCCAAGGTGGCCCAGTGCCTGCGGGACAACGGCTGGGAGCTGGCCTCCCACAGCTGGGGCCATCTGCACCTTGGCGTGTCCGACGACCCCCAAAAGGGAGAGAACGGCTTCGCGGTATCCGAGGAGCGCTTCCGCACGGACACGGACAAGTGGGAGGCGGAGGTGGAATCCTTAATCGGGCCCACGGACATCCTGATTTACCCCTTCGGCAACGATATCTCAAACTTCCGGCCCTACACCGAGGAGAATTCCCGGTTCACCTACCTGGAGTCCAAGGGCTTCCGCTACTTCTGCAACGTGGACGCCAGCAAGCCCTACTGGATGCAAAAGGGATCCAACTTCTTACGCATGGCCCGCCGCAACCTGGACGGCTACCGCCTGTACGAGGACATGATCCAGACGGATCCGGCCAAGAAGCGCTTGAGCGACCTCTTCGACGCCAAGGACATTTTCGACGCTACAAGGCCCACTCCGGTCACCTGGTATTAATCCAATTGCCTCAAACCTGGCAGGGGACAGACAAAAATGTCTGCCCCCTGTTTTTTCGTGCGCTCAAGCGCCTGGGCCCACAGGCGAATGTGGCCCGAAAGTAGAACCGTTTAAATCCCCTTTCATATAATAAATCAAGCAAATGATTTCTGATACTGAAAGGAGCTTCCCCTATGATTCCCAAACTGGAAGTGAGCGGGGTCAGCTATTCTTATCACTCGTTAGATGGTGAGACGCTGGCCCTTTCTGATATATCCTTCACCGCAGACACCGGTGAATTTCTCGCCATCGTGGGACCTTCCGGCTGCGGAAAGTCCACACTGCTCACCATGCTGTGCGGCCTGACCTCACCCGACTCGGGCACAATCCTTCTGGATGGCAAACCGCTAAACCGGGATGCCTCCGCCATCGGCTACATGCTGCAGAAGGATCACCTGTTCGAATGGCGCACCATATTTTCGAATGTATCACTGGGCCTTGAAATTCAAAAGCGGTTGGACGAACCTGCCAAGCGTGAGCTTCAGGCCATGATCAATACCTACGGCCTGGGCGGCTTTGAGAACGCCCACCCATCGGAGCTGTCCGGCGGTATGCGCCAGAGAGCCGCCTTAATCCGCACACTGGCCCTAAAGCCGGACCTCCTGCTGCTCGACGAGCCCTTCTCCGCCCTGGATTACCAGACCCGGCTGTCCGTGTGCGACGACATCAGCTCCATCATCCGCCAGACCCACAAGACGGCCATCCTGGTCACCCACGACCTGTCCGAGGCCATCTCCGTGGCGGACCGGATTGTGGTTCTGTCCTCCCGCCCCGGCCGCGTGAAGGCAATTCTGACCATCACGTTCGCGGACGGGTGTACACGCCCTCTGGACCGGCGCAACAGCCCGGAGTTTTCCAATTATTTCAATCTGGTATGGAAGGAGCTGAAAGAAAATGACTGAGCTTCGCCCCTCTCTGGCCCAACAGGAATTTATCGCAAAAGAAATCCGCCACCGCAGGCAGGTGGTCATCATCCGCACCATGCTCCTGGTCCTCTTACTTGCCCTCTGGGAGCTGGCCGCGGACTTCGGCTGGATCAACAGCTTTATCTTCAGCAGCCCCTCCATGATCGCGGGCTGTATCCTAGACATGGCAAAGGACGGGAGCCTGTTTGTGCACACCGGCGTCACGCTGCTGGAGACCGTGGTCAGCTTCGGCCTGGTGGTGGCTGTGGGCCTGGCGGTCGCCCTGTTACTCTGGTGCAGCCGCAGCCTGTCGGAAATCTTAGAGCCCTTCCTGGTGATGCTAAACAGCCTGCCGAAATCGGCCCTGGCCCCGCTACTCATCGTCTGGCTGGGCAACAACATGCGCACCATCATCGTGGCCGCCATCTCTGTGGCCCTGTTCGGCTCCATCCTGACGCTGCACACCGGCTTCTCCCAGATGGACGGGGAGCAGGTGAAGCTAATCTACTCCCTGGGCGGCAGCAGAAAGGATGTGCTCCTTAAGGTCATGCTGCCCGGCTCCCTGCCCCTGATCATCAGCAACATGAAGGTCAACATCGGGCTGTGCCTGGTGGGCGTCATCATCGGCGAGTTCCTCTCCGCCCGCGCCGGCCTCGGCTATCTGATCACCTACGGCAGCCAGGTCTTCGCCATGACCATGGTGGTGACCGCCATCGTGGTGCTGCTCCTGATGTCCGTGGTGCTGTACCAGGCAATCGCTCTGATTGAGAAACACTTTATCCGCTGATCCTTGCAGGGCGGCGCCCTCGAGCATTGACGCAAAAAACGACTTTATTGGCAATATGAGAGGCGGCAAAAATTGCCGCCTCTCCACGCGCTTATTTTATTGGATACAATGTCCGTCCGCCTCACCTTCACCCTTCCGCGCCGCCAACACCCTTCCATAAGCCTTGCGGATCGCCTCCAGCGACACCGGCTTGCCGATGTGGCCGTCCATGCCGGCCGTAAGAGCCTTCTTAACGTCCTCCGCAAAGGTGTTGGCTGTGATGGCGATGACCGGGATCGTGGCTGCGTCCGGACGGGCAAGCGCCCGTATATTCCGGCAGGCCTCATACCCGCCCATAACCGGCATCTGCACGTCCATCAGGACGGCCGCGTACGTTCCCGGCTGCGAGGCCGAAAACAGCTCCACCGCCGTCTGCCTGTTGTCCGCCATGTCCACCTGCACTCCATCGTACTCCAAAATGCTTCGGATAATCTCCTGGTTCACCAGATTGTCCTCGGCCACCAGCATCTTAAGCCCTCCAAGGCTCACCTGGCCGTCCGCGCAGCCTCCAGAGCCGCGCGCAGGGCTCTCCGGTCCTCAATCCGGCGGAAGATATTCTTGTTCATAATGAACGCATAATTTCTGCCCTCCAGCGCGGAAAACACCAGCGAGCACTCATACCACACTTCCTCTTTTCCAACATGTATACAGTATTCCATACTGTCGGGCAGCTCATTTCTCCGGAAGTCCCGCACAAGCCGCTCTGCCTCCAGAAACGCGCAGAACTCCTCCGCATAGTCCCGGCCGATAAATCGGTAGCAAAATTCTCTCAAAGCCCGCCTATAGTCTCCCCCTGAGAATACATTCAGCCCCTCGGGGACCTCCTTGTATACCTCCTGGCGGCACTGCAGGCTGTCCAAATCCAGAATAATCTGAAAATCATACTCCCGCGTCGTGATCTCGGAGAGGCGCTTTTCCCTTGCCCGGGCGTCCTGCTCCATCTTCTCCCTGATTTTTTTGAGACGCGCCTGCAGCGCCTCCATGGAGATCACTGTCAGGATATGCCAGTCCGGCTCCGACGCGGTTTGCCGCGAGTGTGGCATAGACGCCGTCGTCCTTAATGCTTAGCAGCTCTGAGCTGGGGCTTCGGATCAGCCAGGAGCCGTCCTCAGAGTCAAACAGATACGCCCGCCCTTCTCCGCCCTGAAACGCAAAGATCTCATCCGAATAGTAGTCCTGGAGCACCACCTCGGCGTAGAGTGTTCCACGGTTCTCCCCTTCCCTGTTTACAGGAACCTTGAGAACCGAGTGCACATATCCCGACTCATCCCTGTAGGAAAACAAATCTTCCTATTTTCTTTGAACACATAGCGGTTCCCCTCTCATTCTCTCTCACCGGCCGCCGGCCCCTGCTCTCATTTAGGAGTCCCGGCGGATCCTTTGACGCTCTCGTTCTCTGGTCCGGCAGCGCGTTTATCTCCTGCGCGGTCTGATTCAGCAGAGGGACATACCTCCTGGAGAATGCCCTCACAAAATGCGGCCGCCCTCTATCTGGACGGCCGCATTGGTTTTGCGATAAAAATCAAACTTCCCTTGCCTCCTTCGGAAGCCAATCCACCTTCAAATAGTAGATCAGCATGCCGATGGCACAGATAACCCACGTGATCGGCCATCCGGCGAGCACCACCATCAGGCTGTTCGTCATCGGGACCGCGATCATCAGGTAGAGCTGGCGCAACCCCACAAAGCAGCCCAGCATAAAGTACATGGGCACCTTGGAGAGTCCCGCGCCGCGCAGTGCCCCGTTTAGGATCTGCACCACCGGCAGCACGATATAGGCGCTGGCGAACATGCGCAGCATGGAGGTTCCGGTGGTGATCACCGCCTGGTCGCTGGTGAAAATGCCGATCATGAACGATGCGCCGAAGAACATGCCGATGGAGCCCGCCAGTATAATGAGAGAGCTCATCAGCCACGCGGCCATGATCCCCCGCTTCACCCGCCTGTATTTTTTCGCCCCGATGTTCTGTCCCACAAAGGTGGTGATTGCCATGTTAAAGCTCTGGAGCGGCAGCTGTAAAAAACCGTCCACGCGGATCGTGGCGGAATAGCTGGCGATGGCGATGGTGCCGAACCGGTTGATGTAGGACTGAACGATCACGTTGGAGAAGGACGTGATGCTCTGCTGAAGAGCGGCCGGAAAGCCGATGGAGATGATTCGGCTGACCATCCTGCGGTGAAGGCGGATTTTTTTAAGCTCCACCCGGTACCCCTCCCGCGACCTCATAAGCTTCCCCATGACCATAAATGAGCTGACCGCCTGGGCGATGATAGTGGCGATGGCTACCCCCGCGATCCCCATGTGAAACCCGCAGACAAACAAAAAATCCAGAATAATGTTCACCACACAGGCCACAGCCAGGTAGATGAGCGGGTGTCTGGAATCCCCCACCGCCCTCAGGATGCCGGCTCCCATATTGTAGAACAGCGAGAAGGTGATTCCGCCGAAGTAGATCATCAGATATAAGGACGAGTGGGGCAGAACCTCCGGCGGCACGCCGATGGCGCTTAGAAGTGGTCCCGTAAAGGCAAGCCCCGCCGCCGTAAACGCCACGCTTAAGACTCCCGTGAGCGCCAGTGCGCTGTGAATTGCCCGGCTCATGTTCTCCGTGCTCTTCGCCCCATAGTACTGGGAGATCACCACTCCGGCGCCTGTGGAAAGGCCCATAAAAAATCCTACCAGCATGTTGATCACCGAAGCCGACGCGCCCACCGCCGCCAGCGCGCCGGTGTCCACGAAGTTTCCCACCACGTAAGAATCCACCGTATTGTACAGCTGCTGGAAAAAATTTCCGATCAGCAGGGGAATGGAGAACCACAGAATGGACCGGAATATACCGCCCTCAATCATGTCCGCCTTTCCCTGCTTAAACGCCCCCTCTTGTCTCACTGTCTCCATTGTAACTAATACACCACCATTCCAGATACTGTCGCTTCTAAGTCAATCACAAATGTCAGCCCTTGTTCCGTCTGATAAATTTCCTTTTCTTTCCAGATTTCCCGGTTTTCCGCCTCCGGCGGGTTTTCCACCCGGCTGGCCGCGCCTGCCGGAATCATGTACGGCTCCGACGGGATCATCACGCCCATCCGGTACTCCCCGCACCGAATCACCAACAGGATGACGCGGTTCTTTTTTCCGCTCTCCTCAGGCTTCTCCAGGCACACCACCGGGAGAATGTCCCCCCGGTAGTTGAATACACCCGCGAAATGCGGCGGAAGGCAGGGGATCTTCGATATCACGATGTCAAAGCAGATCTCCTCCACCGAGGAGATGTCCACCGCATAATTGCGGCCGCTGCAGGCGATTCCCAGCAGCTCCTGCTCATTATACGCCTCCATACTTTCCCTCCTTCTCGTACCGGCCAATCAGGATCTCCGTGTCCAGCGCGGCGCAGATGGTTCCGTCTCCCATGATGCTGCACCCGTTGACGCCGGTGTTTCGCCGGAAATCGATTCCGAACAGAGTCGGCAGCTGTTTGATCACAATCCGCTTCTGCTCGTAGAGGTAGTCCGCCAGGATACAGCCCTCCTTCGTCTTCCCGCACACGTACACCACCAGGGAAGATTCCGGAGTCTCGCCCTCCAGACCATAAAATTTGCGCAGATCGATCAGGGGAATCATCCGATCCTCGAACAGGATATAGTCGCGGTCCCCGATCCTGCGCACGCGATCGCCGCAGCCCCCATATCCCATGAACTGATAGACGTGGCGGGCGGGCAGGGAAAACCGGTAGTCTCCCACCCGGAAGCGGATGCACTCCATGTTCGCCAGCGTCAGCGGCATGGACAGCGTAAAGCAGCTTCCCTTGCCCTGCTCGCTCTGAATGTAGATATTTCCGCCCGCGTTCTCCAGGATCGTCTTCACCACGTCCAACCCCACGCCGCGCCCCGAGTACTCCGTCACCGTGTCGCAGGTGGTAAAGCCCGGGGTCAGGATCAGGTTCATGGTCTCCTTGTCGTCGTAGGTCTCCTCCGGGCGCACAAACATTTTTCTCTCTCTGGCCCGCTGGCGCACCCGCTCCAGGTCGATCCCGCATCCATCGTCCTCCAGGGACACGATCAGCTCGCCCACCGTGCTCTCCACCGTGAACGTGATCTTTCCCTTTCGCTCCTTGCCCGCCTTCAGACGCTCCTCCGGCGACTCGATCCCGTGGTCCACGGCGTTTCGCAGGATGTGCATCAGGGACTCAGAGATGTAGTCCACAACCCCCGTGTCCGCCTCGATATCCCCGCAGTTCACCACCAGCTCCGCCTCTTTTTTCTGGTCCCGGCAGATGTCCCGCAGAATCCGGCGCAGCTTCGGCACGATGCGCTCCACCGGCACCATGCGCATCTCCATCACCGTCCGCTCCACCTGGGTCACCAGGCGGTTGATCTGGTGGGCGGTTCCCTCCCTTACGTCCAGGAGGCCGCCGCGCTTCAGCTCCTCGTCCAAAATGAGCAGCTGGATCATCAGCTCCCCGGACAGCGTCTGCAGCTGGTCCAGGCGGTCGGTGCGCACGCTCAAGAACTCCGCCTCCCGGCTCTCCTGAGGGGGAGCTGCCGGCTTCTGCCCGGCTTCGCTCCCAGGCGTAGGTCCGGCTCCCGCCACCGGCGTGTCCGACACCACCTGGCAGCCTGCCACAAACAGGCCGCTTTTAAGCGACTCCAGCACCTCTTCCTTCTGCGCAGAGTCAAAGCGAATAAACACTCCGTTTTTCCCGATGTACTCCGCGCTCTGGCCGGACCGCTCTAAGTCTGTCGGGTACGTCTCCACCTCCCGGCACATGCCGGTGATCTGGCGCACCAGCATGAACGCGCGGATATTTTCCATCCGGCAGTCCTCCTCCAGGCGCAGGCGCACCACTGTGCCGCCCTTTTTGAGGAATTCCTCCGGAGCGTTTTCCTCCGCCGGAGCGTTTTCCTCCGCTGTGTCCTCCTCGCCGCTTGCGCGCTTTAAGAACACCTCCGTCTGCGCCTCCAGCTTCTCCGTCCCGGCTGGCTGGTAATCCTGGCGCGTCATGCGCTCCAGCTCCTTCTCCACAAAGTCCGAGGCCTCAAACAGCAGGTCAAACAGCTCCGGCTCCGCGTGTTCAATGCGGCCGCACTTTTCCCTGTAAAAGGCGAATAGGTCCTCCAGCTTGTGGGCCAGCACGGACAGGCCGTTTAACCCCATCATGGCGGAGGAGCTCTTGATGGTGTGCATCACCCGGAAGCAGTTGTGGATGTTCTCCTCCGAGAACACGTTGTCCTTCTCCGCCTCCAGAAGGACCGCCTCGAGCTGTCCGATCAGCTGGCGCGTCTCCACCAGATAGACGTCTAGCATTTCTTCTGCATCTGAATCAAAATAGCCCATGTCTCTCCCCGCTTACTGCTGGATCTGCTCGTACCAGACGCTGCGGTTTTTCCCATTTCGCTTTCCGTGGTACAGGGCCATGTCCGCACAGTTGATGCTCTCCTCGATCCCTTCCGAATCCTGGTAGGCGTGAAGCCCCAGGGTCAGCGTGCAGCCGAACTCCACATCCTGGTGGAAAATCCGGAAACCTTCCACTTCCCTTCGGATCTTTTCGCTGATATCATACGCCTCACCCTCGGTCACATCGAACAGGACCACAAGGAATTCCTCGCCGCCCCACCGGACTACCCGGTGTCCCCTGCAGATTCCCTCCAGGATATTGGCGATACAGACAAGAGCCATATCCCCGGCCTCATGGCCGTATGTATCGTTGATCTTCTTGAAATCGTCGATGTCCGCCAGGATCATCACGTTCCTTCCCGCTTCCCTGCGGATCCCGCGGATGTCCTCCAGGAGATCCCCCACCACATACCTGCGGTTGTAGAGACCCGTGAGCCCATCGCGAAACGCCATGTAATTGAGCTTCTCCATGTTGGAGCGGAGTTCCCGGTTCTGCCGGTTTAGCTCGTCCTTCTGGCGCTTCAGCTGAAGGTGGGTCATAACCCGGGACTGCAGCTCCCCCTTCACAAAGGGCTTTTTGATATAATCACAGGCGCCCATGGCGAAGCCCTTCACCACGTCCTCGTCCTTGTCCTTGGACGTCAGGAATATAATCACCGTCTCCCTCTGTCCGACGGCCTTCAGCTTGTCAAACAGATCGTAGCCGTTGGTGTCCGGCAGCACCACATCCAGCAAAATCAGATCCGGCTGGTACTGCTGCACCAGATCCACCGCCTCCTTCCCGTCATGCGCCTCACAGATAAAGGACACCTGATCCCTAAGTGCGGATTTAATCTGCTCGCAGATCAATATGCTGTCATCCACTACCATCACAATCTGCCCGCTATTCGTCTCCATCGCAAAACCTCCATTTATCCCTGCAAGTGCCGCTCCCAATCAAGCCTCCGGCCAGCCTACACTTCAAATTTTTCCACTAACTCTCTCAAAATACCCGCCTGAGCCGACAGCTCTTCACTGGCAGCAGCACTCTCCTCCGAGGTGGCGGAATTGCCCTGTACAATCTCGGAAATGGCTTCCACGCTCTTGCGGATCTGGTTGATGGCATCCGCCTGCTGGACTGACAATCCGGAAATCTTTCCCACAATCTGGTTCACCTGCCGGGCGCTTTCCACCGACTGGTCCAGCCGTTTGGCCGTCTCCGACACGCTGGTCATCCCCTCGACCACAGCCGTAGAGTTTTTCTCGATCAACCCCGCCGTCCGCTTGGAGGCCTCCGAGGTCTTGGCCGCCAGCCGTCTGACCTCACCGGCCACCACGGCGAACCCGCGCCCCGCCTCGCCGGCCCTGGAAGCCTCCACGGAGGCGTTGAGCGCCAGGATGTTGGTTCTGAAGGCGATGTCCTCGATCTCGGCCACGATGCCGTTGATCTCGTCGGAGTTGCCGCGGATCTCGCGGATGGATTTTAGGGTCTCATCCATCTGCTCGCTGCAGGCCCGAAGCCCCTTCCCCAGCTGGTCCGCCACGCGGCTGGAGTGAACCGCGTGTTCTGCGTTTGCCTGGACACCGTCCGCGATCTCGTTGATCCGGGCCGCCAGCTCCTGGACGGCACCGGCCTGCTCGGAAGCTCCCTGGGCCAGGCTCTGGGCTCCGACGGACACCTGCGCGGCTCCGCCCGACACCTGGATCGCACTGCTCGCAATCTGCCGCATGGAGGCTCGGAGCAGACTGCTGATCTCCTGGAGCGCCTCCCCCACGGCCACAAAATCGCCCTTAAATTCCACCTGCGGCTGGTAGTTTAGGTGGCCGCTGCCGAGGGCCTGCATCCCGGTCCGGATCTCCGAGACGTACTCCTTAAGCGCACCTGCCGTGCTGCGGATATCGTCCGCAAGCTTTCCCAGCTCGTTGGTTGAGTGGTATTCCAGGTTTACGTTTAACTGACCGGCCGCGATGGCCTCCGCGGCTTTTCTCACCTGGCTGATCGGCCGCACAATGCTCTTTGTCAGTATCATGCACAAAACCGTGGAGCTGGCGACAATCACCGCCGAGGCGACCGCCACCGCCCAGATAATCCCGCTGTTGATCTCTTGGGCCCGGGCAAGACTGTCCTCCGCGTCCTTCCTGGAGAGTTCCACCACCTCGCCCAAAATGCCGCGCACCTTGGTGGACTGCTCCACGTAGTCGTCCGTGTACGCCGCCAGGGCTTCCTCGCTCTTTCCGGCCTCCCACAGGCTCAGCACCTCATTTCTCGGCGGGCCCAGTTTTTCGAACTCCACCTGCAGCTGCGCCACCTTCTCCGGGCCGCTGACGTACCCGTCCGCCAGCCGGGCGAGCCCGTCCTTCTCGGCCTCCACCAGCGCGAAGACCTCCTCGTAGTAGCCCTCCTCATCCGACAGATCATCCGAGGTCACGATCAGGACCAGAAATTTGCCCACGGACTGTAGATTGGCAATCAGCTCCTGGGAGGTCTGCACATTGGCAAAGGGCTCCGTGTAGAGCTTTTCCATCTTGCCCGCGATGTCCCGCAGGCTGGCCACCGCCACAATCACGGTCACGCAGTAGAGCACGATGATCAGAGAGAAAGCCGCGGTCAGCTTCCGGCCGATTTTCATATTTTTAAAGTATTCTTTCATTCTATTTCCGCCCCCGTCCCGACTGCCGCTATTTCAAGCAGCGCTCCACCGTCCGCATGAATTCATCTGCCTTGAACGGCTTCACAATAAAGTCGGAGGCCCCCAGCATCAGGGACTGCCGCACCGTAGCCTCCTGGCCCACTGCTGAGCACATAATCACGCGGGTCTGGGGACTCTTCTTAAGCAACAGCTCCAACACTTCCAGGCCGGATTTTCCCGGCATCGTGATGTCTAGCAGCACCAGGTCCGGGGCAAAGCGGTCGAAGAGCTCCAGGGCTTCGTCCCCGTCCTTCGCCTCCTCGATCTCGGCATATCCTCCCTCGGTCAGGATCTTCCTGATCATCTTCCTCATAAACATCGCGTCATCAACTACCAGAATTTTTTTCCCCATAAACGCCCCTCTGCTTCATATTAATTTTACAGACATTTTGTCCTGTATACACACTATCTTAATCATACTTGATTCGGCAGGAAAACACAAGCATGATTCCAAAAAAACCCAGTGCCGGAATGTTCTAAGAAAGATACATTGTGTGCTCTTGACAATCCGTTTTTTTCTCCCTATAATCGTTGAGTAATGCAACAGTTGTATTTTACAACCGTTCGGGATGGGAGGAGAAATGAACCGCTATATTGGAATTTACCGGCGATGTGAGCTGCACTATATCCGGGAGGAACTGGAAAAATATGGGCTTACGTCCCTGGAAGGGCGCCTGATCCCCCTGATGAGGGACAAATGTGTCAGCCAGGAAGAGCTGTGCTGCATGATGAACCTGGACAAGGGCCGGATCGCCAGGGCCATGTCCCTTCTGGAGGAAAAAGAGTTAGTGTACCGACACGTAAACGAAAAAAACCGCCGTCAGAAGCTGGTGTCCCTGACAGAGGCGGGTGTCTCTATGCTTGAAAAAATTGAGGAAATTTACAGCGCGTGGGATGAAATCTGCTACACCGGTTTTACCGAGGAGGAAAAACGGCTGCACCGGGATCTGTTCCAGAGAATGACCGAGAACGCTGTGGAATATCGACGAAAGAACGGAGGATGTGTAAATCATGGTTAAGAATCTTACGGAGGGCAATCCGTTAAAATTGCTGTTTTTCTTTGCGCTGCCGATGGTGGTGGGAAACCTCTTCCAGCAGCTCTACAACATGGTGGACTCCATGGTGGTGGGCCGTTTTGTGGGCGAGGACGCCCTGGCCGCGGTGGGCTCCTCCTTCCCGGTGGTGTTTCTGGCCGTGGCCATCGCGGCCGGCCTGTCCATGGGATGTACGGTGGTGATCTCCCAGCTCTTCGGCGCCGGCCAGATCCGGGAGATGAAGGTCACCGTGTCCACCGCCCTCATCACGCTGGGCGTGGTGGGAATTGTGATCATGGGAATCGGCGAGGTCATCTCTGAGCCGCTCCTCAGACTGCTTGGCACGGCGGAGGACATCATGCCCGACTCCCTGTCCTACCTGCGAATCTACTTCGGCGGCGCCGTGTTCCTGTTCCTCTATAACTCCCTAAACGGCATCTACAACGCTCTGGGCGACAGCAACACGCCCCTGCGCTTTCTGATGATCTCCGCCCTGACCAACATCGTGCTGGACTTACTCTTCGTGATCAAGTTTAACATGGGCGTCGCCGGCGTGGCATGGGCGACACTGATCGCCCAGGGCATGTGCGCCTTCATCTCCTTCTTCGTGCTGGTCCGCCGCCTGCGCCGGATGGAGAACGAGGAGTCCATGCGGGACGTGAAATTCACCTTCTTTGAGCTCCCCGCCGCCCGCCGCATCGCCAAGATCGGAATCCCCTCCATGCTGCAGCAGTCCATCGTGTCCCTCAGCATGATGTTCATGCAGGGCCTGGTAAACTCCTACGGAAAGGTGTTCGTGGCCGGGTACACCGCTGCCACCAAGATCGACACCCTGGCCATGCTGCCCAACATGAACTTCTCCAACGCCATGTCCAGCTACACGGCCCAGAACATCGGCGCCCGCAGGGAGGACCGGGTGCACCAGGGCTACAAGGCCTGCATGTTCATGGTGCTGATCTTCTCCCTGGTCATCACCCTCATCATCTACCTGTTCGGACCGCAGCTCCTCGGCCTGTTCCTGAACCAGGGCGCTGAGGGAAGCGCAATGAGCTACGGCTTAAGCTACATGAAGACCGTTTCCGTGTTCTACATACTGATGGGCTTTCTGTTCGTGGGCAACGGCCTGCTGCGCGGCGCAGGCGACATGGGAGCGTTCATGTTAAGCTCCATGTCCAACCTGTTCTCCCGCGTGGCCGTGGCCTACCTGCTGGCACACTTTATCGGCGCCAGCGCCATCTGGTGGTCCATCCCCATCGGCTGGGGCATCGGATCCATCTTCTCCTTCCTGCGCGTGAAGAGCGGGAAATGGCGTCTGTCACGGTTGGTCGATTAAAACCCCATCATCTACACGCAGTCCGCAAAGCACAGGCGTTTGAGCCCCATGAGCGGGGCTGCGCCCGCGAGGGAGGTGCCGTAAAAGAGCACCTCCTTTTTGATGTCCAAAAAGTTCACGATGGTCCCGTTGCAGACCGTGCTCCCGGTGACCAGCACCAGGTCCGCCCACTCAAGCACCGCGCTCTCAAAATCCCGCTCGCCGTGCTCCACCGTGACGCCGCTTTTTACCTGCCCCACGTTGTCCGGGTTTAGGTCCAGAACGCGCACTTTAAAGGCGGCCGAGAGCCGCTCCAGCATGGCCGGCTGATAGCCCACCAGAGCGATCCTGGGACTGCCATACGTTGTCCGGATATACTCCTCCACCATGGCGGCGCAGCGCTCCGGCCCCTCATTCTTACAGTGGACCGTCCCGTCCGCCCGGCCCAGATGGGCCATCACCGCGTTTATTGCCGCGATGAAGATCCCCCTGGCGTGGGGATCGCCCAGGAGATCCAGCGTTTCTAGCTCCCTAAAGGTCCCGCTCCAGACCGCCGGGGCGTCGGTGAACGCCTGCCCAAGGCTCCCACGGCACGCGGCCTGCACCATCACGTCCTTCCCCGTCAGGATCGGGAAATCCTTGCGCTTCGTCTCCCCGATGGCCTCCCTGGCGGTCAACGCCTTCGTGGAGACGCAGAGCTCCTCGTCGGAGAGCCCTGCCTCCCAGACCACGTCAAAGAAGCGGGTTTTCAGTGTCTGATAAAACAATTCCTGCGTCATGTCTCTTCCTCCCAATCATTCATAAACCTAGGATGCCGCATTTCCCGCAGGATGTCAACCGGTAGTTTCTTATTTTGCCGCAGGGCGGGCTCGATATCCCATCACCGTTCTCTCCGCCCCCCCCCCCTTACATTTTGGCGAAAAAAAGAGCGGCTGTCACAGCCGCTCCTCATTGTTCCTCATAAACTTATACTCCGCCACAGAGCGGTCAAAGCTCCGGATGTGGTAGTAAAGCCACTCGGTCACGTTCTTGTTCACCTGGTCCACAAACGCTTTCGTGGGGCCCTCCTGCTCCTCCAGCATCTCATGGAGCTCCTCCACGGTCTTTCGCAGCTCCTCGTGTTTCTTTTTGTGCTCCTCGATTCCGGGATAGCCGATCTCCGCCTGGAGCGCTTCCTCCTCGCCGAAGTGGTATTCCGTGTAGTCCGCCAGATAGTTTAACATCTTTACGGCGGCCCGAAGGTCCGTCTCCTCCTCGCAGCTCTTCAGCAGATCGTTGATTTTTCCGATCAGTTCTCTGTGCTGAGAATCGATCAGCTCGTTTCCGGTCACCAGCGTATCATCAAATTCCGCGTACATATGCAGCCCTCCTCAATTCTTTTGTTGGTTACAGTGTACCACGCCAGGCGGTGTTTTGCTATGACAAATGCAACAGTTTCCATTTATTTCATATTATTTCATAAAATTGCTCGCTCCGCGCGCCTCTCAGGCCTTCGCTCCCCGCTCCAGGATCTGGCGGCCCTTATGCCTCATGAACCAAAAATAGTAGGGGACCTCCAGGAGCAGCATCATGCTCCAGCCGATGGCGCAGGCGTAGGCCGCCCCCTGCATCCCCATCCTGGGCGCCAGGAGGTACACGAAGATCACCCGGATGCTGGTCTGGGTGAAGGTTCCAAGAAGCGTGATGCTCATGTTGCCCATGCCCCGGAAGAAGCCCTGGATTCCGTTGGTGAAGGCCGGAAACAGGTAGAAGAACGCCATCAGGGCCAGGTAGTTGCTGCCCAGCGACACGATGGCCTCGTTGCCCTCGGTGACAAACAGGCGCATCACCGGCTCCCGGACCAAAGTGATCACCGCGCAGATGAACACCCAGTAGCAGGCCTCCAGAAACAGGCCGCAGGCAAATCCCCGGCCGATGCGCTCCTTCTTTTTCGCCCCGCGGTTCTGGGCCACGAAGGTGGTGATTCCGTGGGAGATGCTCTGCTCCGGCGTGAACGCGTAGTCGTCCACCCGGTTCACCGCGTTGAAGGCGGCGATCATGTCCACGCCCAGGGGATTGATGGCCCCCTGGATCAACAGCTTCCCGATGGGCTGGCAGGACTGCTGCAGCGCCGTCACGCTGCCGTAGCGAAGCGTCTGTTTCAACAGGCTCAGGTCCATCCGGAACTCGCCCTTTCGCAGCTGCAGCATGGGGATCTTCCGGTACACATATCCGATACACAGGAGGGCCGACGCCGCCTCGGCGATCACCGTGGTGGTGGCGGAGCAGACGATTCCAAAGCCCAGGCCGCCGATAAAGATCAGGTCCAGCACCGCGTTTAAGATGGAGGAGAACGCCAGGAATTTGAGCGGCGTCTTGGAGTCCCCCACGCTCTTTAAGGCGGAGGAGACCGCGTTGTAGAAGTAGGTGAACGGCGCGCCCAGGAAAATGATCCGCAGGTAGGTGGATGCCATGCCGAGGAGCTCCTGCGGCACGTTCAGCGCCCGCAATAAGGGCTTTGCGAGGAGAACGCCCAGAAGCGCCACGATCAGCGAGAAATAGCAGCCGAAAATCACCGTGGTGGACATCTCCCGCTTCAGCTTCTCCTCCTCCCCTGCCCCGAAGAATTCACTCATCAGCACGGAGGCCCCCATGCAGATGCCGGAGATCCCCAGGATGACGATGCTCATCACCGGGTTTGCGGTGCCCTCTGCCGCCAGCGCCTCTTTCCCGATAAAGCGGCCCGCAATGATGGAGTCCACCACATTGTAGGTCAGCTGAAACAGGTTCCCCAGGATCAGCGGTACCGAGTAATTCACCAGATGCCTGGGGATACTCCCCTCTGTCATATTTACGGTTGCCATGGTCAACTTCTCCTCGCCGCACCCGCTCATCGCAGCGGCCCGCCGGAGTCTAAGTCTCACCCCGACTTGGAATCAGAATTCAATTCCGATTTTGATTCCGATTCCGCCGCGCCGCCATTATGTAAGTGCTTACATTTTATCTGTCATCATTATAATCCAGGAGGTTTAAAAGCGCAAGCGGTTTTTGCCCGGAAATGCCATCAGGAATTCTCCTGCTCCCCAAGCCCCGCCGCCAGGTGCATCTCGAACAGCTCCACCGGGATATAGTGCTTGCTGGACACCACAATCCGCCGGCTGCCGTCGTAAACCGTCTCCTGGATCAGTATAAACGCGGATTCCGGGGACAGCGTGTACTTGACTGCCGTGAAATTTCCCGTGGTGGTGTAGGAGAACGCGCAGGTGCTGCCGTACTCCCCCTCATAGAGGGCGGTCTCCAGGAAGGCCTCAAGCTCCTTGGGACGGCTTAAATCCACCTGCTTTTCCCCGATCACCTCGATGGGGATAAAGCTGAGCGAGTAGGCCATGGCTCCCTGCCCCTGGCGGTAATAGCGGTCCGCGATCACCACGGCCGCGGGCTTCTGCCCCAGGGTCTGGGCGATCGCCTCCGTGGGCGGCTCGATGCGAAACTCCAGCTCCACCGCCTCGGACTCCTGGGCGCAGCAGCTGTAAACCGGATGACGCATGTATAGCGCCCCGATGGTGCCGGTGCTGCGGGAGGGCGCGCAGATATAGTTTCCCTTTCCCCGCACGTTGCGCACCAGATGGTCCTCCTTGAGCAGCGCCAACGCCCTGCGCAGGGTCATGCGGCTCACCGAGAGCTGCTCCGCCAGCACCGGCTCGGAGGGCAGCTGGCTCCCCGGCGGATACACCCCCTCCCCAATCAGCCGGTATAGCTGGTCATACACCTTGACGTGCTTCAGCTTTGTCACTTTTTTCTTGTCTGTCTGCAGTTCCATCGTCCCGCTCCTCCCCATTTTCTACGTCCTAGTTTATACAACTTGGCGGACAATTGCAAGATTTTTTGCGGTGTACGCCAGGGGAATATTGATACAAATATCTGCATATCTTATACTGCGGCTGTACGGCGCCTCTGCACTTGTCTAAAATATTGCGTTGTTTTTCTCGAATACGCTCAGTTCTCGCCCGGTTTTTCAACATTTTCCACAGTTTTGCCCGTTCATATTTTGCATATTTTTCTATTGATTTTAGACAAGTTAGATGATATTATACAAGTCATGAGATACCATTTGCGATGCAGACAAATTCATCCCTGCCTTTGGCCGGCAAAGGCGCGGTCGCTGCGCTGCCGGATCCCGGGGTAGGATGAGCCAACAAAGAAAAAAGGAGAATCAGCCATGCAGAATTATTCAGGTGAAGTCGGACTGCAGTACCATCTGCAGATCCGCAAAGGGGATGTGGGACGCTATGTGATCATGCCGGGGGATCCCAAGCGCTGTGCAAAGATTGCCGCTTACTTTGACGATGCCGTGCTGGTGGCGGACAGCCGCGAGTACGTGACCTACACGGGGTACCTTGACGGAGTCAAGGTCAGCGTCACCTCCACCGGAATCGGCGGGCCCTCCGCCTCCATCGCCATGGAGGAGCTGGTCAACTGCGGAGCGGACACCTTCATCCGCATCGGGACCTGCGGCGGTATGGATCTGGATGTGAAGGGCGGGGACATCGTGGTCGCCACCGGCGCCATCCGCATGGAGGGAACCAGCAAGGAGTACGCGCCCATCGAATTCCCCGCGGTGGCCAACTTGGACGTGACCAACGCGCTGATCGCGGCGGCCCGGGAGGGCGGCTACACCTGCCACGCCGGCGTTGTCCAGTGCAAGGACGCCTTTTACGGTCAGCACGAGCCGGAGACTAAGCCGGTCAGCTACGAGCTCCTAAACAAGTGGGAAGCCTGGCTGCGCCTGGGCTGCAAGGCCTCCGAGATGGAGAGCGCCGCCCTGTTCATCGTGGCCTCCTACCTGCGCGTGCGCGCCGGATCCACCTTCCTGGTGGTGGGCAACCAGGAGCGCGACAAGGCGGGCCTGGAGAACCCCATCGTGCACGACACGGAGTCCGCCATCAAGACGGCGGTGGAAGCGGTGCGGATTCTGATCAAACAGGACGGTGCCGGCGTATGACGGAACACAAAAAGCTGCTCTTGACTGAGAAAGCCCTGGAAGCCCGGAAATTCTCCTACGTGCCCTACTCCAATTTCCGGGTGGGTGCCGCCCTGCTGACCGCGGACGGCCGGATCGTCACCGGCTGCAACATCGAGAACGCCTCCTATACGCCCACCAACTGTGCGGAGCGCACCGCCGTGTTCAAGGCGGTCTCCGAGGGCATCCTGGAGTTCAAAGCCATCGCCATCGCAGGCGGGCCCGGCGAGGAGCCGCCAAAGGACTTTGCGCCCCCCTGCGGGGTCTGCCGCCAGGTCCTGATGGAGTTCTGCGATCCGGACGAGTTCACGGTCCTGCTCTGTAGGGGCGATAAGACCTGGAAGGAGTTCACCCTCAGAGAACTCATGCCCCTGGGGTTTTCCGGGAAAAACCTGGAGGGGTGACAGATGGCACGGAGGCAGAGGTCTCCTTCGATCCAGCTGTCTCCGAGGCTGACGTGTTTTCCCACCCCATCCTTGATTATCCCGGCTCGCCCATAAAACTGCACGTGGCTTCAACTGCTTTTACGGCGGCCAAGGCACAGGCTATAAAACAGGGGATTCCGGCGACCGCTGGCGCCTCTCTGCCCAGCAGTCACCGCGCCCTGCATATGGGGTGCCGGATCACCGTCCTCTGCCTGGCCGGAGCCGTCTTTCTCGGGTCGGAGAGATAAATTTCGTGGTGCAGCCGTTTTTCAGAGAAATCGTTTTGATATCCGTTTTTTAACAGGTACGCGTCCATGCGGGCGACCGTTTCCGGCTCATCGTCGTAGGGTCCGAAGTGCATGATCTGCACGCACAGCCCCTCGTCGATGGTCAGAAATTCAGCGGCGGTGCAGTCTATTTTTTTCTTGGCCGACGCCTCGCGCACCGCCCACTGGAAGTCCTCCAATTTTACAAAGTCCGGCAGACGGATGACGGAAATCCAGTTGAAGCTGCTCTTGTCCGAGTAGTCCACTCCGTCCATCCCCTCCTGCCACCAGAAGCCCTCCAGAGGAGGCACCACATACTCAAAAAATCCCCCGATCTGCCGCCCGCCCTTGTAGCTCATGCGGATCGTGTAGGCTACGGCGTACAGGATGCCCACCGCCTGTTTGTAGGCGCCGCCCTCCTCGTTGGGATTTCCGCTCCCCCGAACCGCGATATAGTTGGCCGCCGGAACCGTCACGATCTCCGGCTTGTCCTTTGGCATGTAAAACTCTTTGTACTCCTTCTTGAAATCAAACGCCATCTCCGCTTCCTCCTTTTCCCCTATCATGGCACAGTAAACATGACAGCTATGTGTCATATTTTAAAAATCGCCCGGAAAATTCCTCGCTTTGCGTTGCGCGCTTCGCCTCCGTTCTGCTATAATAGTGCTATTCCAGGTGCTCGCACCATTTGCGCAAGGAGGATTAAAATGTCACTGTTTGATCAATTAAAAAAAGCGGCCCAGGGCCACATTGCCCGGACCGGCAGCCAGAACGCCCGGACCAATAGCCAGGACGCCCGGACCAGTAGCCAGAACGCCCAGACCGGCAGCCAGGCCCCCCGGACCGGCGCGGCTCAAGCTTCTGCCGCCAAGGCCGCCGTCCCGGAGGATTCTGATACCACCCCGGACAAGGCACAGGCCTGTCCCCCGCCCATCGCAGCGCCGGAGGTCACGGCATGCGACACCCCGGAAAAGTACCTCCCGATGAAGGACATCCTGGTTCCCGCGGTCGTCGCGTTTCTGCGGCAGCTGTGCGCATTGGAGGAGGAGATCTATCAGCGCTCCGAAAAGATGGAGGCGGATAAGCTCAAGGCCGGGATCCCAAAATCACAGATGGCCCCCGGAGGCATGGAACTCTGGGAGGAGTACCGCAAGCGCTACGGCGAGATCGCCAAGCTGCACTGCACCCAGAAGCTGCTGGACCGCGGCTACGGGCGAAGCTACGGCTGCCCTGCCGCTTACGCCTACTTAAACACCGGATGCAAACTGGACTTTACCATGAGAAGTCCGAAGAAAGCGGTGATCGTAACCCATTACCACAAGGGGATCGACATGAAACATCAGTTTGTGCTTAAAATTGAGGAGAATGAATGGAAAATCGACTCCGTGAGCTACGGATATGAGAACGAGTCCACGTGGCATGTGGATTCGATTTAGAGATTATACGCGTTCGCCCCGGCCTCTGTGACAGAAGCCGGGGCGAATTTTTGTGTGAAAAGGGATCCTTATGCGCTGCCATTAAAAGCTTCGCAGCGTCTCCTCCTCCCCCTCGGAGGACGTGTCGATGGCCCGGATCTCCACCTCGTAGCCGAAACGGTCGTCCACCTTCACGTACACCTTGTCCCCCGCCTTGTGGCCAAGCAGCGCCTTGCCCAGTGGAGAGTCGATGCTGATCAACCCCTTTAGGGAGTTCCCGCGGACCGTGGTGACGATCTTGTAGCGCTCTGTCTCGTCGTCCTCCGGGATGTACACCTCCACGGTGTCGTTTAACCCCACCTCGTCCGATGAGGACTTGTCGGAGATGATGTGCGCCGTCTTGATCATGCGCTCCAGATAGCGGATGCGGCTCTCGTTGCGGTTCTTGTCCTGCTTGGCGGCCTTGTACTCGAAATTTTCGCTCAAGTCCCCGTGGGCTCTGGCCTCCTTCACCGCCTCCAGGCACTCCTTTCGCACCACCAGCTTCCGGTGCTCGATCTCCTCCTTCATCTTGTCAATGTCGCTCTGGGTCAATTTATCATACATAGGTCTCACAACTTCCTTCCAAAAGATTTTCCTGCTCGATCTCCAGCCCGTATTTCAAAATACAGGCCTTAAGCCCGGCCAGCTCCGGCACCTCAAGGGCCTCAAGCTTCGCCCGCTTGCCCTCGTCGATGGGGATGCCCGCCCCGGCCAGCCGGTACTTCTCATAGCTGGCCTCGTCCATGTTGAGCGGTTTCACCCGCCTGAACACCTTCTCCTTCATAAACCGGTAGATGCGGATCCCGCCGTAGTCCATGTCGCTCCAGTGGAAAAATTCCACCTCCGGCCCGGCGAGCTCCTCCAATTTGCGCAGAAAGCGCCGCTCCTTGGGCGAGAAAAATCCGTGGCTGTAGATATAGAGCGTATCTCCCCGGTACCTCATGGACTCGTAATTCGCCTTGTTCTCGATGATGATAACGCGCCGCACGCCGGGCATACCCACCGGAAGTCCCGCCTCCAGGGTCTGGGCGTTTAACACCATCCCCTTTGGAAAGTTCTCCCCAGAGGACCGGCGAAGGCCATCATCCCCCGCGGTGTCCACAAGCATCGGCCCCTTGGTCTCCAGCTGTTGGTTGTAGGACATGATCCCGTACTCTGCAAGCACCTCGTCTTTCTCCATCTCCTCGTCCACGGCAGAACCGTACCGGTAGAGCTTTCGCAAAATGGGTTCCCGCAGCTTCTCTTTAAAATACTTGGCGCTTCCGAACACCCGGGCGCTGAACTGCGTCTCCCACAGGCTCTCCCCATTGTCCGCCACCGCGTTGAGGCCGCGAAAGAAATTCTCGACCCCCACATAGCTTGGCACGGTTCCCCGCCCAATCTGCACCAAAAGCTCGTCGTAGAACGGCTTAAAATCCGAGTTTTTAAGGCCATCCCGGTATTCCCGCACCATGCGCTCTGCCTGGGCTAACTCCTCCCTGGGATCCGGTACCCCGGCCCGCTCATACATTTTGCCCACGTCCTCCAGGCGGTAATGGATCTTCCCGATGTCATTTCGAAACTCCAGCCAATCCACCTGGATTAGGCCATCCCGCTCCAGCTCGGCCGCCTGGTCGAGCAGCTCCCGCTTTCCCACTGCCTCGATGGCATCCTGGTCGATCTTCGGGTGCCGCTCGCCGGCTGCCGCCCCGGTGCGCCAGCCCGGCGTGTTATTCTGCTTCAGAATCCACTCTAAAAGCGTCATCCTCCGGCGCCTCTCCGGCTTCTGTCTCTTCTCCCTGCTCATCTGCCCCCTCCAGCATGTTCAAGTACTGCCCTTTATCGATCATCAGCATGGAAATCTGGTTTTTGTACCGCCTGAACCCGTACACGCAGTCCACATTTTTCACCAGCGTCATCAGCCGCTCGTCGGGCACGCAGATGATCACCTGCAGTCCCAGCTTTCTCGCGTAATTTAAGCACACCGAGCTTCTGGTCTTGTCCATCTTGGAGAACGCCTCGTCCAGCAGCACCACCTTTATGCGGCTGTCCCGGTGGGTCTGGTGCGCGAACAGCAGCGCAAATCCCGCGAAAAGCGCCACATACTTGGGGTTCTGGCCCTCGCCGCCGGAGTCGTTGCCCGCCATCTCATCCACGGGAATCCGCTTCTCCTGGCCGCCCGCGTCCACCGTCACCTCGTACATGTTGAAGGTCAGATAGTTGCGGTAGTCCGCGTACTTTTCCATCTCCGCCCGCTTTTTCGCGATCTCCCGCTCGTCCCCGGAGCGCTCCGGGATAAACTTTTCCACCAAGAGATTGATCTCCCGCTCGTACTTGCGCTCAAAGGCGTCGTCCCCGAAGCTGATCTGCCCCTCCACGTCGTCGTCGTTCATCACCTTGCTGTCCAGCTCCGGCGCGGTGAGCATCTCATAAAACTGGCTGTTCTCGTTGGACGCCGGCGTGATGCCGATCTTGTACACGCTGTCCGAGAACGCGGTGGCGCCGAGCACCTTGTTGACCTCGCGCACCTGGCGGTAGGCCGCCTTGATGTCCCCGTGGATGGTGGCGATCACGTTGTCCCGCAGGCTGCGGTACACCTCCCGGCACTTCCGGTCAAATTCTTCCTTGTATTCCTCCACGTACTGACGGTTGTACCGCTCGTGCAGGTCCTCGTAGGGCTTGTTGGACTCCTCGGTGCCGGTGAGGCCGCAGGCGCTGTAGGCCAGGTTGAACTTCATCCGGGCCGCCTGGCGCTCCCCGCTGTACTTGTCCACATCCGCCCTGGCGTTGTCCAGGCCCCGCAGGGTCTCATTGCGGTAGCTGTTTAAGCTTCTCCCCTCAAGGCGCTCCGCGATTTTTTCGTCCTCCGCCGGGTTTGCCACAAAGCCGTACTCTGCCTCCGCGTGCTGATTCTTCTGGTTGCGGAGGTCCGCCTCCAGGATTCCCAGCTCGCGCTCTGCGGCGGCGAACTCGTTCCCGGCCCGGGTGTACTCGTCCTCCTTGCCAGCATAGCGCTCCTTCGTGCGCTCCAGGCGCTCCTTTAGCTCCTTCATAGCGCCCTGCTCCAGCTCGCGGATCTCCCGCGCCAGCTTTTCCCTGCGGCTCTCCTGGCGCTTCAGCTCCTTCTTCGACCCGAATAAATCCAGGTAATATCCGTTCTCCTGGGACAGGTTCTCGTAGCTTCTGGCCTGCTCCAGCGCCGCAATCCGGCGTGTGAGCCCCCGCCCGGTCTCCTCCAGCTCCCTGACCTCTGCCTCCAGCTGCTCGATGCGGGACTTGGGGATGGCCTTGCCGATGCACGCGTTGTCCCGGTAGTCCTTGCGGTATAAGTGGCGCAGGGTGTAGTTGCTGTAGGAGTAGCAGTCCGCCGTCACGCCGTCGCGCACCTGCTCCAGCTCCTCCACGGTCCGGCACTTGATCACCCGGCCCAGGAAGTGCCGCAGACATGCATCCACATAGTCCACGTCGGTCTCCACCGCCTCGTACAGGGAGTTCTCCCTGGCCTCCTGATCGTCCCTCATGATGTTCTCCACGTGGAGCAGATCCACGTTCTCAAACTGCTTCATCTCCCGGAACAGCACGGCGGCGGTGTGGGAAAAGGCCGGCGGCGTGATCAGGCTGTATTTCACACGGCCTAACCGCCCCTCGATGGCATCCTTCCACTCCGGATCCTTCACGTCAAAGGTGTCCGCCAGGATGCTCACCTTCACCTTGGTGCCCGTCTCCCGGAAGATGGCCTGCTCCAGGGCGCGCCCCGCCTCCTTTAAGCCCGGGCGGTTCCGGTAGGACTTCTGTCCGCTTTTCCAGTCCGCCAGGCGCTCCCGCTTCTCCTTCAGCTCCCGGTTTACGTCCCTGCGCTCGTCCGCCAGATTGTCTCTGGCCTCGTTGACCTCCTCGGCGGTCTCTTTCAGCGCGTTTCTCAGCCGGGTGAGCGTCCCGTCGTCCGCCTTCCCGTCCCGGATGTCCTCCATGGCCTGGAGCGCGGTGTTGCTCACCAGGTCGTAGACGTCCTCGTTCTCCTCCCACTTGGCAAGGGAACCCACGAAATGATCCCAGGCCGCGCAGCTGCGGTTTATGATGGCGATGGTTTCGTCCAGCTGCCCCAGCTGCTCCTTCATCTTCCCGTAGTCGCTGGCCTTTATGCTGGACTCCGTCTCCACCAGCTCGTTGTGGATTTTGTCCATCTCCTCTTTTAACAGGTCCCGCTTCTGGGCCAGGGAATCCCGAAGCAGCGTCTTTCCCTGGCGCTCCGCCTCCAGCCGCCTCATCTCCTCCTCGATGGCGGTGAGCCGCAGGCGCTTGAGAATATACTCGTTCTGAACCACGGCCGCCTTCGCCACCGTCAACCGGCCGTCGGACTCCAGCACGGCGCCAAGGAGGCTGATCCGCCGCTCCATGTCCAGGATGGTGTCCCGGATATCCGTGTAATCCCCCAGCTGGCGGCTGATCTTCTCGATGGCCTCGCTGCTGCTCTTGGGGAACATGTAGTCCTTGATAAACTGCCCCACGCCGTTGGACATCTTTAGGGCCACGGCGCTCTTCTCCATGGTGATGAAGCGCTTGCCATCGATGTAGCCGAAAATCTGGTCGTACAGCGCGGTCTGGTAAGCGTCATTTGTGGGGTAGGTGCGGTTGATGTCCTCGCCCCGCAGGCGGCCGTTTGGATCCTTCTGGTGGGTCTTCACCAGGGCCGCGATGTCCTTCACCATCAGCGGAATCCCCGATTCATCGCGGTACAGGGAGGAATCGAGCAGCCCGTCGTGGGAGAAAAACGCGTACTTGTTGATGTCTAGGTCCCCGGCGCGCACGTCGAAGGCCACGCCGATGCACCGGTAGGAATTGTCCTGCGTGTCCTTTATCTCCATCACCAAATTGGCACAGAAATCCCGGTTTCCGCGGTTGGAGGTGCCGTCCTTCTGGGCGCCCCGCAGGTAGGTCATCACGGTCCGGCGGTTCTTCTCGTCCGCCGCCTTGTTGAGGAAATTCTGGGACAGGCTGCCGTAGAGAAGCACCTGGATGGCGTCCATCACCGTGGACTTTCCGGAGCCGCTCATGCCGGAGAACAGGTTCACGTACTCGTTGAACTCCATCACCTGGTGGCCGATGCCGCCCCAGTTGTTGATACACATGCGGGTGATGATTTTCTTACACGGTTTCATCCTGTGATTCTCCTTCCTGGGTGAGTTCGCGGGAGGCTAAGGCAGCCGGGTCCTCCGGCCGGGCCTCCTCCAGTCTCAACCGCTCCTGCAGCAATCCGTCCGCGGCGTCCTCCTCGCGCTTTTTGTACCTCTGGTACAGCTCCGTGACCGCCGCGCCGCGGCAGAACACGTTGATCATGTTGTAGAGGTAGATGGGCGTGTCGTCCTCCAGGTCGCCGATGGCGCAGGGGATCTCCAACATCTGGTGGGTCTTCATCACCGAGACAGCCTCGTACACCTCCCGGTCCGTCAGCTTCCGGTTTAAAATTCCGGTGTCCACCCCGTGGCGGCGCACCTCCTCCAAGGTGGTCACGGTGGCCTTCAGCCCCTCGCCCATGATCTTTTCCTTGTAGATCAGCTTCATCAGCAGGATAAACAGCGTGGTGGTCTCGCTGAACTTCTCGGTCCCCACCCCGTCCCCGGTCAGCCGGAAAAAGTGGTCCTGGGGATCGTAGACCAGAGCGCAGCCCATGACGTCGAAGTAGTCCGTCAGGAACTCCCGGTGGCGCATGCAGATGCGGTAGCGGGGATTATCCTTTAGGCAATCCCGGTCCGTGTCGTATTTCGTCTCGATGATGCAGCTCTGGCGCATCAGGTCCCGTATGGTTTTCTTAAGCTCCTCCGCCTCCTGGGGCGTCAGGCTGTTCATGTACTCAATCATCCCTGTTCTCACTCTTCTCCATGGTAAATTTGGTGTATTTACAGCCGAATTTGCGGATCGGCTCGCTGTCGGTCCCGGTGATTCTCATGCCCCCGTCCCCGGCGGCCGCATCCCGCCACACAAACAGCAGCTTCTCTAAGTCCGCCACGCCCGAGACGGTCTCCTCCGTCACCGCAAAGCGGCCGTCCCTGGAATTCTTCCGGATAAAGGCGTCGATCTCCCTCTGGGTGTACTCCGGCCGGACCACAAAGTCCTCCAGCTGCTCCTGGTCGGGCGCCTCGGAGACCTCCGCCGGGGCCGGCTCAAAGGGCCGCTTCTCATCCCGCTTGGCGTAAAAGCTGCTCTCCCCCACGATGCGCGGCAGAGCCGTCAGGCCGTAGCTGTCCGCCAAACCGGCAAGAATCTCCCCCTGGTCCTCGCTGCGCCTGAGCACGCCGATGAAGGCCATCAGGTTGTCGTCCTCCTCCTCGCCCTCCCGCAGCAGATACCGGATCCGCGCGTTGGCCCGGGAGGCGAATATGGCCTTCTGCTCGATCAGCCGGTTGTACTTGACCTCGATGAACTCGAACTCCCTGAGCGTCTCGTACACCAGGTTGTCCGCCTCCCGGCTGCGCTCGATGTTCCGTTTGCGGCGCAGGGCCTGGCCGCTGTCCGCGGGAAGGTTCAGGAGATCCCGCTCCATCCGCTCCCTGCGGATCTCGTTGTCCTCCAAGATCTGCTGGACAATCTCCTTCACCGCCTCCTTGTAGCGGTAAAAGCTGTCCGTGCTGGTGAGCAGCGCGTACTTGCGGCTGTCCGTGTTGTTGATCTCGTCCACCAGCACCTCCTGGATGCCGCGTATGTCCTTCTGCCTGGACAATTCGTCAAAGTACGCGCGCATCCCGTCCTGCATGTTGGAGAGCAGCTGCAAAAGCCTCCTGGATGCGGTAAGCGCGTCCGCCAGGATCTCCGTGTCCTTCTCCCGGTCCGTCAGGTAGGTGTGAAGCAGGCTGTAGACCGAGCGGATGCTCTCGTGGCTTAGGTCCTCCTCCTCGCTCCAGAGTTTTCCAAATGTTTCCAGATACGCCAGGCTGTAGGCGGGGAAGGAGTAAAAATAGGTGTTGACCCGCTCGTCGAAATCCCGCTTCAGCCATCCCCACTGGGTCAGGTTGTAGAGAAACCGGGTGGAGCCGGGGCTGTAGACCAGGCTGTCCCCCTCCTCGCACTCCTCGTCGTCCGACGGGATCAGACCCTCCGCCTCCATGCACTCGTCGATCACGGCCCGGCACTCCGCCTCCGTCAGGCTGAGGGCCGAGTACAGCTTGGTGGTCTCCTGGTAGATGGCCAGCAGAAAGGCGATATAGGAATCCCTGTACTTGCTGCCGAACAGCTTGTAGAAATCACCGGGTATTTTGTCCTTCAGTCTCATGGGGCAACTCCTTTTTCACAATTTCCTGCAGGCCGGGCCTGCGGGTGTCACACCGAATCCAAAGGGCTGTGCCAACCTCGCTGCGGCACAGCCCCCTGTCATCTGTCTTCTGTCTTCTTTACATTTCAACCTGGACTTTTTTCAAGTGCCAGATGTCTTTCACATATTCCTCGATGGTGCGGTCCGAGGTGAACTTTCCGGAGTGGGCCACGTTTAAGATGGCTGACTCCGCCCACCATGCCTCGTTGCGGTACGCCTTGTCTATCTTCTTGTGGGCCTCCGCGTAGGAGCGGAAATCCTTCAGGATAAAGTAGGTGTCCGCCCGGTCGCTGCTCTTGGTGTTGAGCAGGGAGTTGTAGATATCCCGGAACAGCTCCGGATCCTGGGGTGAGAAGTAGCCGTTGATCAGCTGCATGAGCACCCGGCGGATCTCCTGGTCGTTGTTGAAGATCTCCATGGGGTTATAGCCGCCGTTGTTCTCGTAGCGGATCACCTCGTCGGAGGACATGCCGAAGATGAACGCGCGGTCCTCCCCAACCTCCTCCACGATCTCCACGTTGGCGCCGTCCATGGTGCCGAGGGTCAGGGCGCCGTTTAACATGAACTTCATGTTGCCGGTGCCGGAGGCCTCCTTGCTGGCCGTGGAAATCTGCTCGCTGACGTCAGCCGCAGCGAAGATAAGCTCTGCGTTTGACACGCGGTAGTCCTCGATGAACACCACCTTGATCTTGCCGCCGATGGTCTTGTCGTTGTTGATCACATCCGCCACGGAGTTGATTAACTTGATGGTCAGCTTCGCGCGCTTGTAGCCGGCCGCCGCCTTGGCCCCGAAGATGAAGGTTCTGGGAACCATATCCATGTTGGGGTTATCCTTCAGCTGATTGTACAGATACATCACGTGAAGAATGTTCATCAGCTGGCGCTTGTACTCGTGCAGGCGCTTCACCTGTACGTCGAAGATGGAGCGCGGGTCCACGTCGATCCCGTTGTGCTCCTTGATGTACTTTGCCAGGCGGATCTTGTTCTGGTACTTGATATTCATGAACTCCTGCTGGCACTTGTAGTCGGAGGCGTAAACCGCCAGCTTCTCGATGTGCGGCAGGTCGGTAATCCACTCGTTTCCGATCTTGTCGGTCACCCAATCCGCGAGCAGGGGGTTGCCGTGCAGCAGGAAGCGGCGCTGGGTGATTCCGTTGGTCTTGTTGTTGAACTTCTCCGGCATCATCTCGTAGAAGTCCTTAAGCTCCTGGTTCTTTAAAATCTCCGTGTGCAGTCTGGCCACGCCGTTGACGGAGAAGCTGGCCGCGATGGCCATGTACGCCATCTTCACCTGGCCGTCGTAGATGATGGCCATCTTCTTTACCTTCTCGTTGTTGCCCGGGTACATGGACTGGATCTTCTCGATGAACCGGCGGTTGATCTCCTCCACGATCTGGTAAATTCTGGGAAGCAGGCGGGAGAACAGCTCGATGGGCCATTTCTCCAGGGCCTCGGACATGATGGTGTGATTGGTGTACGCGCAGGTCTTGGTGGTCACCTCCCATGCCTCATCCCAGGTCAGTCCCTCCTCGTCCAGCAGGATGCGCATGAGCTCCGGGATGGCCACGGTGGGATGGGTGTCGTTCAGCTGGAACACCACCTTCTCGTGGAACTTGCGGATGTCGTCATGCTTCTCCTTGTACTTCTTGATGGCGCGCTGCACGCTGGCGGAGATGAAGAAGTACTGCTGCTTTAAGCGCAGCTCCTTGCCCGCGTAGTGGTTGTCGTTGGGGTAGAGCACCTCCACGATGGTCTTGGCCAGGTTCTCCTGCTCCACCGCCTTCTGGTAGTCGCCGCGGTCAAAGGAGTCCAGGTTGAAGGTGTTGATGGGCTGTGCGTCCCAGATGCGCAGGGTGTTGACCACGTTGTTGCCGTAGCCGATCACCGGCAGGTCGTAGGGAACCGCCATCACGGACTGGTAGCCCTCCTGGATGAAGCGGTTGCGGCCGTTCTGGTAGTCGATGCGCACGTAGCCGCCGAACTTGACCTCGGTGGCGTACTCGGGGCGGCGGATCTCGAAGGGGTTGCCGTCCTTCAGCCACTCGTCCGGAACCTCCACCTGGAAGCCGTTCTCAATTTTCTGCTTGAACATGCCGTAGCGGTAGCGGATTCCGCAGCCGTAGGCCGGGTAGCCCAGGGTTGCCAGCGAATCTAAGAAGCACGCCGCCAGACGGCCCAGGCCGCCGTTTCCGAGAGCCGCATCCGGCTCCTGGTCCTCGATCAGGTTTAAGTCAAAGCCCAGCTCGTCTAAGACCTCCTTCACCTCTTCCCTGGCGCAGATGTTGATAATGTTGTTGCCCAGAGCGCGGCCCATGAGGAATTCCATGGACAGATAGTAGACGGTCTTCGCATCCTGCTTCTCGTATTCCTTGTGTGTGGCAATCCACTCGTCAATGATCACGTCCTTCACGGCGTAGGCCACGGCCTGGAACACCTGCTGGGGAGTCGCCTCATCGATGGTTCTGCGGAACATGTTCTTGACATTGTATACCACACTGTGTTTAAAAGTCTCTTTATCAAAGCCTTTGTTCATGAATGAACCTCCTGATTCCCCGTCCGCTTCCCGCGGACGTTTCTGCTGTGATTGCTTTCGGATATTTTCACCACAAAAGCGGGGTGACGCTTTTTATGTTCACCCCGCCTTACCTATTCTACCATTATTTCACAGTCTTTTCAACACCAAGCATGACTTTTTCGCCGTTGATGTTCCACTCCTTGGCGTATCCGCCTGTTTGTCCCAGGAAGATATCGGTGGCCATAACCTCGCTCTTGATCTGTTCGGCGTGGGCCTTGAAGATCTCCGCGATGCGCTCGTTCTCGTCCTGGAAGACGTTGATGCGGTCCATCACCTCGAAGCCGGCCTCCTTGCGCATGGTCTGGATCTTGCTGATGATCTCGCGCACAAAGCCCTCCTCGATCAGCTCCGGAGTCAGGTTGGTGTCCAGAACCACGGTCACGTAGTTGTCCTCCTCCGTGACGTAGCCGTCCTTCTGGGACACGTCGATGAGGAGATCGTCCTTGGTGAGAACTACCTCCTGGCCGTCGAAGTCGAAGGTCAGCTGTCCCTTCTCATTCAGCTCGTCCATGGCTGCGCTGCCGTCGATCTCGGTCAGAGTCTGGCGGATGCGGTTCAGCAGCTTGCCGTACTTGGGTCCCACGGTCTTGAGCTGGGGCTTGAAGGTGTAGGAGGTGAACGCGCGCACATCGTCGGTGAAGGTCACCTGCTTTACGTTCAGCTCGTCCTCGATGATCTCCACGTAGTACCGGGAGAGGTCGTGGTCGGCCTTCACGTACATCTGCGCGATGGGCTGGCGGTTCTTGATATTGGCGGTATTTCTGGCGGCACGGCCCATGACCACGGTCTTTAACACCTCGTCCATGTCGGCCTCCAGCTTCTCGTCGATCCACGCCTCATTGACGGACGGGAAGTCACACAGATGCACGCTCTCGGGCGCATCGGCGTCGATCTTGCGAACCAGATTCTGGTAAATCTGCTCGGTCATGAAGGGGATCATGGGGGCAGCGGCCTTGGCCACGGTCACCAGCGCGGTGTACAGTGTCATGTAGGCATTGATCTTGTCCTGTTCCATGCCCTTGGCCCAGAAGCGCTCGCGGCTTCTGCGCACATACCAGTTGCTCATGTCGTCCACGAACTCCTGGAGGGCTCTGGCAGCCTCGGGAATCTGATATTTGTCCAGGTTATTGTCCACAGCCTTCACCGTGGAGTTCATCTTGGACAGCAGCCACTTGTCCATCACAGAGAGCTTGTCGTACTCTAAGGTGTACTTGGTGGCGTCAAAGCGGTCAATATTTGCGTACAGCACCCAGAACGCGTAGGTATTCCACAGGGTGCCCATAAACTTGCGCTGGCCCTCGGTCACAGCCTTGTCCTGGTAGCGCTTGGGTAGCCACGGCGCGCTGCAGGTGTAGAAGAACCAGCGGATGGCGTCGGCTCCGTGGGCGGCCAGGGTGTCGAAGGGATCCACGGCGTTGCCCTTGGACTTGCTCATCTTCTGTCCGTTCTCGTCCAGCACCAGGCCCATGACCACCACGTTCTCGTAGGGGGCCTTGTTGAACAGCAGCGTGGACTCGGCCAGCAGGGAGTAGAACCAGCCTCTGGTCTGGTCCACGGCCTCGGAGATGAACTGGGCCGGGAACTGGGACTCGAACAGCTCCTTGTTCTCAAAGGGATAGTGGTGCTGTGCGAAGGGCATCGCGCCGGAGTCAAACCAGCAGTCGATCACCTCGGGCACGCGCTTCATCTGCTTGCCGCAGTGGGGGCAGGTGATGGTCACGTTGTCGATGTAGGGGCGGTGCAGCTCGATGTCGTCCGGGCAGTTGTCGGACATGCTCTTAAGCTCCTCAATGCTTCCGATGGAGTGCTGGTGTCCGCACTCACACTCCCAGATATTTAAGGGAGTACCCCAATAGCGGTTTCTGGATAAGCCCCAATCCTGGATATTCTCCAGCCAGTCGCCGAAGCGGCCCTTGCCGATGGACTCGGGAACCCAGTTGATGGTGTTGTTGTTGCGGATCAGGTCATCCTTCACGGCGGTCATCTTGATAAACCAGGACTCGCGGGCGTAGTAGATGAGCGGGGTGCCGCAGCGCCAGCAGTGGGGATAGCTGTGCTCGAAGGCCGGGGCGGAGAACAGCAGGCCGCGCTCCTTTAAATCCTTAAGCACTAACGGATCCGCGTCCTTCACGAACTTGCCGGCAAAGGGGGTCTCCGGGGCCATGTCGCCCTTGGCGTCCACCAACTGCACGAAGGGCAGGTCGTATTTGCGGCCCACGTTGGCGTCGTCCTCACCGAAGGCCGGGGCGATGTGTACGATTCCGGTACCGTCGGTCAGGGTTACGTAGGTGTCGCACACCACGTAGTAGGCCTTCTTGTGCTGCTTCTCACAGAAGGGAACGGAGCAGTCGTAGAGCGGCAGATACTCCTTGTACTCCAGATCCTTGCCCTTGTAGGTCTCAAGGACCTCAAAGTCCTCTCCCAGCACGGTCTCTGCCAGAGCCTGGGCGATATAGTAGGTGTAGCCGTCGCCGGTTTTCACCTTCACATAGTCCTCGTTGGGATTCACACACAGCGCCAGGTTGCTGGGCAGCGTCCAGGGCGTGGTGGTCCATGCCAGGATGTAGGCGTCCTCGTCCTTCACCTTGAAGCGGGCGATGGCGGAGCGCTCCTTCACGTCCTTGTATCCCTGAGCCACCTCGTGGGAGGACAGAGGGGTGCCGCAGCGCGGGCAGTAGGGAACCACCTTAAAGCCCTTGTAGAGAAGGCCCTTGTCCCAGATCTGCTTTAACGCCCACCACTCGGACTCGATAAAGTTGTTGTCGTAGGTCACGTAGGGATTTTCCATATCCGCCCAGAAGCCCACGGTGTTGGAGAAATCCTCCCACATGCCCTTGTACTTCCAGACACTCTCCTTACATTCCCTGATGAACGGCTCCAGGCCGTACTGCTCGATCTGGTCCTTGCCGTCCAGACCCAGCTTCTTCTCCACCTCCAGCTCCACCGGAAGTCCGTGGGTATCCCAGCCGGCCTTTCGCGGAACCATGTAGCCCTTCATGGCGCGGTAGCGCGGGATCATGTCCTTGATCACGCGGGTCTCCACGTGGCCGATGTGGGGCTTGCCGTTAGCCGTTGGCGGCCCGTCGTAGAATACATAGGGCTTGCAGCCCTCTCTCATTTTGATGCTCTTCTCGAAGATGTGTTCCGCTTCCCAGAACTTTTCCACTTCTTTTTCCCGTTCCACAAACTTTAGGTCTGTGGGGACTTTGTCGTACATGGCGTCTTCCTCCATTCTGATTATAAAATAGTTGATATTCTGGTATGTGTATGGAAAGTATCATCGGACGCGCTTTCCTGTGATACAAAAAAGGCTTCCGCCCCGAACAGGACGAAAGCCGAATAACCGCTTCGTTTCACCACCTATTACTGCATACCATCATATGAGTTCCTTTAACGCAGGAATTGCGTCCCGGCCTACCGCGCAGCGCTCTGTCGCGTTCTCAGCCGGACAGCTCCGGAGTGATCTTCAGTTCTGCGCTACTTGCACCAGGTTTCCACCCTCCCCGGCTCTCTGTCCCGTTCCCGCAGGCCTACTGTCTCCATCACAGCTTTTTTCTATCTGACTTAACTTCTATATTATAATAACAGTCTGTGGAAATGTCAACCAGGTACGAGGCAGAAACTTTTTATGCTTTTTACCTTAGAGGCCCTTTTTTGCTCCCTTTTACCCTTTTTTACCGCTCCGGCATCCGAAAATCCCTTAAAGCCTCGTTCAGGCAGTCGTCAAATGGCTTCATGATTTCAAACAGCCCCGCCGCCCGGTCAGGGAACCGGCTGGATTCCGGAGTGCGTCTGCGGCTCCTGGCAGCATGCTCTAGACCGTCTGCCAGAACAGTCCATGCCTGCTGCAGTTCCAGACCAGGATCCCATGGCCCAGCCGCGGAAGGCGCGCCTGAACGTTCCACTCCGGGTACAGCTTTCGCAGCATCAGGCTGTCCCCGGTCAGAAGCGCCACAAACGTAATATAGTGGTCCTTCTCCATCTCATGGTCCGAGGTGACAAAGTACTCCTGCTCGATCAGCTCCACGTGCAGCCGCTCACTCTCCTCCGCCTTCTGCGGCGTGAGCGGCTGCAGCTTTTTCCCGCAGCAGGACACCGCCGCCTCCGCGGTGGCAGTGATCAGGTTGCCGCAGGCCGGGCACACATAAAATTTCAGTTTTTTCATGTTTCCTCCCACAATATCGTTCTCTTCCATCTGCCCTGAGAGTAGTGTCTCCGGGCTTACGCCCAGCATCGCAGACAGCTCCGGGAGCAGGGACACATCCGGAAATCCCAGCCCCCGCTCCCATTTGGAAACCGCCTGCTCGCTGATATTCATTTTGCCGGCCAGCTGACGCTGGGTCATTCCCCGCTCCAGGCGCAGCCCGCGGATCAGCTTTCCTATTTTTACACAGTCCATGGTATTTACCTCCTGGAGATGAGTTTAGCAGATTCGGTGTCAAATGCCTATCAACGATCCGTTTAGCGGGCAGAGCATCCGCCCGCAGGCCGCACCCCTATGAGATCACCGCCATCAGAAGCGCCAGGCCGCCGCCCACAAAAATCGCCATGGCGTATTCGCTGGCCACGCGCTCGGCCATCCGGTACACCCCCGCATCGTCCAGAACCATAAATTTTTCGGGTTCACTGGGATTGTAGCGTATCTCGTAGTACAGCCCCTCCTGGTAGGTATCCGCCCGGTCGCTGAATATGACGCTTTTCTGCCGGTACTTCTGCCCTTCCACCTCATAGCTGAACACTGGCCAGTAGAAGCGCGTCGAGCGGTCCACCCGCTCCTCCTCCACCTCCACCACCTGGGCGACGGAAATACTCCCATACGCCGACCGCGCGCTCAAAATTTCCTTTTTCAGCGCACTGCAGTAGACAAAGATGCTCCCGCCGCGCAGCACAAAGAATCCCATCACCAATAGAGCGATTATCCCCATACGACCGTCCTTTCCCCTAAGGCGCTGCCTTTAGGCACTCCTAAACCGCCTGCCCCGTCCGGCTTTTCCCCTGCGCTCACCCTTTTTTCGGCTTTTTCCTGAGCTTCAGAGAGATCTCCCTGCCGTCCGCCGCCCGCTTAAAGCAGCGCACAGCGATTGCCGCCCGCTCCTTCACGTCCTGGGGCTGCTCTGCCTCCATCGCCTCGCGCACCTCTTCCATGGCTCTTCGCACATCCGGAAGTTCCAGCAGGCTGACCGCCGTGCAGAAAAAGGTCTTGCGCCGCCCGTCGTTGTAGCCATCAAGCAGCTGTTGGAGAATGGCCGTTTTCTCCTCAAGCTCCGCCCGGTAGGCGGCAAGCCCCATATCCCCGGCCCTTCTCAGATCCCGAATCATATTTTGATGCGACATAAAGGAATCGTAGTCGGTGAGGCCGTCATACCGCGCACACGCAAACTCCGGGCATTCGGAGCAGAACGCAATCCCGCCGTGTTCGATACTGCAGCGGGCAATCGCGCAGGACTGGTTTCCCTCCCCGCCTCCGCAGCCGGGGCATGGGTTGTCCATATAGTGCATGGGACAGAGTCCGCAGTTCAAGCCGCACAGTGCAAAAAGCGGGTATTCTCTGATGAAATTTTTCATCGTCCTCTCCTCCTTCGCTCCTTTGAAAATCACCGGCACTTCTCCCGCAATTATATCATGGGCCAAGATTCCGGGCAACGCCGGTTCGGCAGGAAATCTGCGGGAACGGGGCGGAAAAACAATCCGTGTTTTTTCCGCCCCATACCATGCCGTCCCATACCATCCCGCTCCGCTCCCGCGGCGCATTTTTCTGTATCTGTCTCCCCGCTCACCGGCTCTGGCCGGCGTTCGCCTCAAAAATTCTACATTTTCCAATATACGCGGCGTGATCCGGCGCCTGTGCCATGGCCGCCTCCGCCATCTCCCGATCCTCTTTTTTCACCCAGCTGGCCGTGACGATCCGCTCCTGATCCCCGGAATAGATAGGGATCCGCAGGTCCGGAGCCGTCAGGTCCTCCAGATCATCCGGGTGGACAAAGACCAGAATCTCCCGGTCCGTGAGCACAGCCAGCATATTCCCGCCAGGCGCGCTCACCGCGTCCACCGCCTCCGGGATGTAATAGCGGATGCGGTCAAACTTGCGCATCAGCTTGTCGTAGCCCGTGATTCTCTCCGGGATATCCGCCTCCAGATACAGCGGATATTTCATTTCCTCGTGTGAGCTCCCGTTGGGGAAGGACGTCCGGGTGACCACCGGCAGCGCCGCCCTCACAGAGCCCTCCGACCGGGTGAAATAGGTCTGGCTTAAAAGCGGGACGTCCTGCTGGATGGTTCCCACCGTCCGCTCCCGCTCCCCGCGCGCCTCAAACACCTGGCGGTAATGCTCGATTCCCTGGTCCAGCGCGTTCCTGGCGCTGTTTTTCATGCCTTCCAGCTCCGAGACGGGCTGCCATGCCTCGTTCTGCAGCAGGATGCTCACCGGCGACAGAAACGCGTGCACATCGCTCCACTTCCCGGTGCCTCCGCCCCAGTAGAAGGTGTCCGCCGTGGCCCCCAGCGCGTCCTCGCCCACAAACTCCAGGCGCTCCTGCATGCTGAGCGTCTCCCCCAGCGCACCGAAGCAGGTGTAATTTTCATCCACATAGGCGCGCACGCCGTCGCTGTCCACAAAACTCCCCGTGGAGGACAGCAGCTTCCAGTCAAAGTCCGTCACCAGCCCGTCCTGCGCCGTCCCGACACGCCCCCTGCGCGCCAGCGTCTCGCGGTAATACAGATAGCGGATCTCCCGCATCCCATCGCCGCTCCACCTAAGCACCACATCCGGCAGCTCCTTAAACGCTGCCCGGCCTCCCTCCGCCGTCACCCACAGCGTTCTGAGGTCCGACCGGCCTGCCAGCCCCAAAATAAGCCCGTACTCCGACTCCCGCTCCACCGCGGCCGTCCCTGTCCCAGGCGTCCGCTTGAGGGCGAACTGTTCCCCGTCCAGGGAAAGGGCCATCTCAAACGTCTCCCCCGCGCCGTTCTTCCCGGCGGCTCCGCCGGCCGTAAAGCCCTGGGGGGACGGCTCCACCTGCACGCTCCCGTCCCTCCGTCCGGGGATCTGCCGGTTCATCACCTCTCCCCAGAGCATCTGCCCTGAGGCCTCGCCCTCCAGGCGCCATAGCCTGAGGGACGTCTTCTCCCCGGGATCCTCGCCAGCCGCCAGCATATACAATAAACTGCCCGAGCCGTCCTTTAACTCCGCGCTCTTGAGCGCAAAGGAGTCGCACCCTCCGGCAAGCGGCAGACTGCAGCGCCGCGCAGATATTCCTTTTTCTTCCAAATAGTAGCAGTAAATTGGCGCCTCCGTGCAATTTTCCTTTTTCAGTCCCACCTCGATCAGACGGTATCCATCTGCCTCCCGCTCCGCCTCAAGAAGCGGCAGCGCACAGTGCTCCCACGGGGTCACGCGCAGCGCCAGGCCGCTGCCTTTAAAGGCCGCCTTCACATCCTTCTCAAGGCCGCTCCCGACATCCAGAAGCGGATCCAGCACCGCGGCCATCTCGCCCGCCCACTTTCCGTAGCCGTAATCCCCGGTCAGCGGCTGCGCCGCCAGGCGCGCCAGCTCGGCAGACAACCGCTCATACTCCGCCTGCTGGGTGCGCTCCTCATCGGCAGTCCCCTGATAGGACGCGCTATCGGCCGATTCCTGCCGCTGGCCGATGTCGTCGGATGTTCCGGACTTCTTCTCCTTCCCGTCCCCCGATCCCGGTTCCATGCCTTCATCCGGCGCGTTTCCCACCATGGGGACCGCCTCGCTCTCCTGCTTGAGACTCCCGGATACCTGCGTGCTCTTTCCCCCGCCGCACCCCCAAAGTGCCAGCGCAAGAACCGCAATCCCGCACAGACAGCCCAACTTCTTTCTCCCGTTTCTCATGGCGCGCCCTCCTCTCTTTTCTCCATTTTACCTCATTTTCCGGGCAACCGCCACGCCATTCCAAGAAAAGCCGGAATTTCTTTTTCTCCCCTGTTATTGTTAATTTTTTATCAATTCGTTTGCCTTTTGTAAAATTTGTGTTATACTACTGTACAATAACCGCGCGGACCTCCAAAATTTTACTGTCCAACCGACAGCTGCCCGCGCCACAGGAGGAAATCACATGGAGCAAAGAAATCTAACCCTATTGACCGACCTGTATGAACTGACCATGATGCAGGGATACTTTAAAGAGAAGGACGCCAACGAGACCGTGGTGTTCGACATGTTCTACCGCAACAACCCCCATGGCAACGGCTTCGCAATCTGCGCTGGCCTGGAGCAGGTGATCGAGTACATTGAGAACCTGCATTTCACAGACGACGAGATCGCATATCTGCGCAGTCTCAACATGTTCGAGGATGATTTCCTGGATTATCTCCATGAGTTCCGTTTCACCGGCGACGTCTACGCGATCCCCGAGGGCACGGTGGTGTTCCCGAGAGAACCCCTGGTGAAGGTCATCGCCCCCATCATGCAGGCCCAGCTGGTCGAGACCGCCCTGCTCAACATCATCAACCACCAGAGCTTAATCGCCACCAAGACCGAGCGCATCGTCTACGCGGCCAAGGGCGACGGCGTGATGGAATTCGGACTGCGCCGGGCGCAGGGTCCGGACGCCGGAATCTACGGCGCCAGGGCCGCCATGATCGCCGGCTGCATCGGCACCTCCAACGTGCTCACCGGCAAGATGTTCGACGTCCCCGTAAAGGGCACCCACGCCCACAGCTGGATCATGAGCTTCCCGGACGAGCTGACCGCCTTCCGCACCTACGCGAAGCTCTATCCCTCCGCCTGCATCCTCCTGGTGGACACCTACGACACCTTAAATTCCGGTGTTCCCAACGCCATCAAGGTGTTTAAGGAGATGCGCGAGGCCGGAATCCCGTTGACCTTCTACGGAATCCGCCTGGACAGCGGCGACCTGGCCTACCTCTCCAAGAAGGCCAAAAAGATGCTGGACGAGGCCGGCTTCTCCGACGCGGTGATCTCCGCCTCCAACGACCTGGACGAGGAGCTGATCAACAGCTTAAAGATGCAGGGCGCCACCATCAACTCCTGGGGCGTGGGCACCAACCTGATCACCTCCAAGGACTGCCCCTCCTTCGGCGGCGTCTACAAGCTGGCCGCTGTGAAGGACAAGTCCACCGGAGAGTTTATCCCCAAGATCAAGCTGTCCGAGAACGCGGAGAAGATCACCAACCCCGGCAACAAGACCATCCAGCGAATCTATGACAAGAACACCGGAAAGATCATCGCGGACCTGATCTGCCTGGTGGGCGAAAAGTTCGACACCAGCAACTCCCTGCTGCTGTTCGACCCCATCGAGACCTGGAAGAAGACCATGCTGGCCCCCGGCTCCTACACGCTGCGCGAACTCTTGGTCCCCGTGTTCCTGGAGGGCAAGTGCGTTTACCGCTCTCCCAAGGTCATGGACATCCAGGCCTACTGCAAGGGAGAGCTGGACACCCTGTGGGACGAGTCCAAGCGCCTGATCAACCCCCACACCGTGCATGTGGATTTGTCCAACCAGCTGTGGCATATCAAGAATCAGCTGTTGGATTCTTATCACCGTTCGAAATAAACCTGACATAAAAGGGCCCGGAGAAAAAGCTCACATTTGCTTTCTCTCCAGGCCCTTTTTCTGCCTAATCATTTTCCCCGCCCCCGACGGTGATCTCATGTCCCCATCGGATTTCCGGGTGTTCTTCAAAATAGACGGCCGCCCTCTTCTTGTCCCGCGCGATCTGCTCCCGCAGCTCCCCAAGGGACGCGAACGTCCGCTCAGGCCGCAGAAACGAGATGAGCTGCACCTCGATCACCTGATCATAGATATCCTGATCCAAATCAAAGATAAAGGTCTCCACCCCTACCGGGTTCTCCCCCTCGATGGTGGGCTTTTTCCCGATATTGGTGACGCCCCGGTAGTACTTCCGGTCCACCAGGACCCGCGACACGTACACGCCGAAGCGCGGCAGACGCTTGATGGCGGGCGGCACCAAATTGGCGGTGGGGAAGCCCAGCACGCTCCCGCCCATGTGGCGGCCGTGCACCACGGTCCCGTGGATGGCGTAGGGTTCCCCAAGAAGCTCGTTGGCCTTCTCGATGTTCCCCTTGTCCAGCTCCTCCCGGATGTAGGTGCTGCTGATGTCCCTGTCCCTGGCGTCGTCCTTCTCCTTCTCGATCACATAGAGCTGGTAGCCGTACTTGCCGGACAGCTCCGCCAACACCCGGGCATCGCCCAGGCGCCGGTAGCCGAACCGGCAATCCGTCCCCACCACGATGGCCTTAGCGTTCATGCGCTCCACCAGGATCTCCCGCACAAACTCCTCCGCGGACATGTGCTGGGTCTCCGCCGTGAAGGGGTACTCCACCAGGCAGTCGATGCCGGTCTTTTTCATGTTGTTCCGCCGCTCCAGGTTGGTGGTCAGAACCGTCTGCGCCTCTCCGGTCACCATGGCGGCCGGAGCCACGCTGAAGGTGAACACGGCGGTCTGGTATCCCAGATGCTCCTTCACCTCCTGCATCTTGCGCATCAGCTTCTGATGTCCCCTGTGTCTTCCGTCAAACTTGCCCAGGGTCACAACGGTCGGGGTTTCGATATGAAATTCCGTGGTATTTGCAATATACCTCATTCCTGTATCTCCCTTGGCTTTCTCTGTCTATGAGCCGCCCTGCGGCCTCAAAGCGCAAACATCTTCCAGGGCTTAAACCAGTGCTTGTCCTTCCGGTACTCGTAAAGCCCCAAAAAGCTTCCCTCGCTGTCGTACATGCGAAACGCCTCGCCGTCCTCCGGGTGCCCGGGGTCCTCCAGCTGCTTTTTAAAGACCGGATTGCCGTTGTGCACCAGCCCGTCCGCCTCCGGCTTCGCGTGCGCTGCCGGATAGTCCGCCAGCACCTCCTCCACCGTCAGAACGTGGGGCTCAATCTCCCCGGCCTTGGCGAGCGCCTCAATTTCATCTAAGGTCAGGCTGTCCTCGACGCCAAAGCGCCCCGACCGGGTCCTGGTCAGCTGCTCCATGCAGCCGCCGCAGCCGAGGCTGCGCCCGATGTCGTAGCACAGGGTGCGGATGTAGGTCCCCTTGGAGCAGGTGACGCTCATGGTCACCCGCGGGAGATTGATGGACTCCACCTCGATCTCGTGGATGACCACCGGGCGCGGCTTGCGCTCCACCTCCTTGCCCGCGCGGGCCAGGTCGCAGAGCTTCTTTCCGTCCACCTTGAGGGCCGAGTACATGGGCGGCACCTGCTCGTAGTCGCCCAGGAAGGCCATCACGGCCTCGCGCACCTGCTCCGGCTTTAAAGCCATGGCGGCGGGTATGTCCTCAGAAAGCGTCTGCCCGGTGGTGTCCTGGGTGTCGGTCTCCCGCCCCAAAAGCATCACCGCCCGGTAGGTCTTTGTCCGGTCCGTCAGCATGTCGCAGAGCCGGGTCGCGGCCCCGAGACACACCGGGAGCACGCCCTCGGCCGCCGGGTCAAGCGTCCCCGTGTGGCCGATCTTCTTCTGTCTTAAGATACCGCGAAGCCGGGCTACCACATCGTGAGATGTGTAGCCCGGTTCCTTGTATACATTGATTAATCCGTTTATCATGGCCTCTCCTTTACTGCTGTTCCCCATCCGTCTTCAGCTGCTTGGAGATATGTATGGCCAGGTTGTTGATCACATCGTGCATACTTCCGCCCATGGTGCAGCCGGCCGCGTGCACATGTCCGCCGCCGCCAAAAAACGCGGCGATCTTGCTCACGTCCACCACACTCTGGGAGCGCATGCTCACCTTAAACTCCTGAGGGCCGGACTCGTACAGGAACAGCGCGCACTCCACGCCCTCGGTCAGCCGCAGCTGGTCGATGATTCCGTCCAAATCCTTGCTGTCCACGCCGTAGAACTCCATATCCTTCTTGCGGATCGCGCTGAAAATGCACTTTCCGTCCATAAAGGTGATGCTCTCCAGCAGCGCTCTTCCCAGAATCTGATTCTGGATGTAGGTTTTGCGGTAAAAGCTGTCGTCGATGATGCTCCCGAAGTTGATCCCCTTCTCCATCAGCTTTCCTGCGATCTCCATGGTCTTCGCGGAGGTGCAGGAGTACTTGAACACGCCCGTGTCATGGACCAGGCCGGTGTACAGGCACTCCGCCACCCGCTTGTCGATGAACTCCTCGTCCAGCTGGCCGTAAAGCACCTCGCAGGTGGAGCTGGCCTGGTCCACCACCAGATTGGCCGACGCATAGCGCGTGTTGGTCACGTGGTGGTCCAGGCAGATGCTGTTTTTCGCCCGGTCCAGGTAGCAGACAAATGCCCCCAGCCGTTCCCGGTCTCCGCTGTCCAGGCAGACGCACAGGTCATAGACCTCCTCGTCCGGCTGGTGCCGGATCTCGTCAAACCCCTTCAGGTACGCGAACTTTGCGGACGCCTCCTCCAGATAAACCCTAGCCTCAATCCCCGGATATTTGTTTCCCAGGTAATTGTACAGCCCCAGGGTTGAGCCAAGACAGTCCCCGTCCGGGCGCACATGGCCCAGGATCGCGACGCGCTCTACGCCCTCCAGCATGGATTCCAGTATACGGCTCATAGGCTCTCCTCCTCGTCATCAGACGGTTCTTCGCCGCGCAGGTCCTTTGTCACCTCGTCGATCAAGTGGGACATGTTCACACCGTACTCGATGGACTGGTCCAGGATAAACTTGATCTGCGGCGTGTTGCGCAGGTTGACCCTTCTGGCCAGCTCCCTGCGCACAAAGCCCTCCGCGCTCTTCAAACCCTCAATGGTTGCCTTACCGGCGTCCTCGTTGCCGAGCACGCTGATAAACGCCTTGCAGTATTTGAGATCGGGGGTAACCTCCACGGAAACCACGCTGGTCATCGGATGAATCCGGGGATCCTTGATCCCCGAACGGATGATTTCGCTCAGCTCCCGCTGTACCTCCATGTTGATTCTCGTATTTTTAATGCTGTTTTTACGCATAAATTCCCTCTCTTTTCTTTCCGGAGGGCAACGCTTACGGCCTATCTGGGTACTTCCACCATGATGTAAGCCTCGATCTCGTCGTCCTCCTGGAGATCGTTGAATTTTTCGAATACAAGACCGCATTCGTAGCCGGCTGCCACTTCCTTCACGTCGTCCTTAAACCGCTTTAAGGAAGCCAGGCTGCCCTCGAAGAGCTGGTCGCCCTGACGGGACACACGGCACTTGCAGCCGCGGGTGAACTTTCCGTCCAGCACGTAGGATCCGGCGATGGTACCCACGCCGGAGGCCTTGAAGGTCTGGCGCACCACTGCGTGGCCGATCACCTTCTCCTCGAACACCGGATCCAGCATGCCCTTCATGGCCGCTTCCACGTCCTCGATGGCCTGGTAGATCACCTTGTACAGGCGGACATCCACCTTCTCGCGCTCCGCGATGGTCTTTGCCATGGCATCCGGGCGGATGTTGAAGCCGATGATGATGGCGTTGGAGGCGGAGGCCAGGGATACGTCGGACTCGTTGATCGCGCCCACGCCGCCGTGGATCACCTTCACCACCACTTCCTCGTTGGAAAGCTTGGTCAGGCTCTGCTTCACAGCCTCCACGGAGCCCTGCACGTCTGCCTTGATGATGATCGGCAGCTCCTTGATGTTTCCGGCCTTGATCTGGCTGAACAGATCGTCCAGAGACAGCTTCGCCTTGGTGTCCTCGATCAGCTTGTTCTTGCCCTCGGAGATGAAGGTCTCCGCAAAGCTTCTTGCCTCCTTCTCGCTCTCGGTGGCCACAAACACCTCGCCGGCGTTGGGGACATCGTTTAAGCCCAGGATCTCCACCGGCATGGAGGGACCAGCCTCCTTCACACGGCGTCCGCGGTCGTCCATCATAGCACGGATCTTGCCGTAGCATGCGCCCGCCGCGATGGTGTCGCCCACGCGCAGGGTACCCTTCTGCACCAGAACGGTGGCAACGGGGCCCTTGCCCTTGTCTAGCTCGGCCTCGATCACCAGGCCGCGGCCCTTGCGGTTGGGGTTCGCCTTTAACTCCATCACATCCGCGGTCAGGAGCACCATCTCCAGAAGATCGGTGATGCCCTCCTTAGTATGTGCGGAAACGGGCACAAATATCGTACTGCCGCCCCAATCCTCAGGAATCAGTTCATATTCTGCCAGCTCCTGCTTCACTTTATCCACATTGGCGCTGGGTTTGTCGATCTTGTTGATGGCGACGATGATCTCCACACCGGCCGCCTTCGCGTGGTTGATGGCCTCCACGGTCTGGGGCATCACGCCGTCGTCCGCAGCAACCACCAGGATTGCAATATCCGTGGACTGGGCGCCGCGCATACGCATGGCGGTGAACGCCTCATGTCCCGGGGTGTCGAGGAATGTGATCTTGCGGTCGTTGATCTCGATCACGGAAGCACCGATGTGCTGGGTGATTCCGCCCGCCTCTCTGGCCGTCACATTGCTCTGGCGGATCGCGTCGAGCAGGGAGGTTTTACCGTGGTCAACGTGGCCCATGACACACACAACCGGCGGTCTGGGACTCATGTCGTCCTGGCTCTCCTCGTCCTCCTTGAGCAGCTCGGCGATCACATCCACCTTCACTTCCTTCTCACACAGCACGTCGAACTCCAGAGCGATCTCCTCCGCTTTCTCGTAGTCGATCTCCTGGTTTAACGTCACGATCTGTCCCTTTAAGAACAGCTTTTTGACGATCACGGACGGCTGCAGCTTCATCTTCTCCGCCAGCTCACGGATGGTCAGGGTATCCGGAACGATGATGGTCTTCACGTCCTCAACCTTTGCCTCCTCCTTCTTGGGCTGCGGCATGATAAATGCGCCCTTTCCGGTCTTTACTGGCTTCTTCTCATCGCGCTCCCGCTTGTCAAAACGGTCATTCTTGTGCGCGTTCTTATTCTGGCGTCCGCTGGTGGGCTTTGCCTGGATCGGCGTGTCAAAGGATGACTTGCCCGTAGTGCTTCTGCGGGTGGTGTCGCGGCCCGTTCCTCTGTTATCGCGGGGATCGCGGTCCTTGTCCATGCCTCCCTGAGGTCCGCCGAAGCGGTTGCCCTGGTAACCTCCCTGGCCCTGAGGACGGCCGTAGCCTCCCTGGCCCTGGGGACGGTTGCCCTGATAGCCTCCCTGGCCCTGGGGGCGGTTGCCCTGATAGCCTCCCTGGCCCTGGGGACGGTTGCCCTGATAGCCTCCCTGACCCTGGGGACGGTTGCCCTGATAGCCCCCCTGGCCCTGGGGACGGTTGCCCTGGTAGCCTCCCTGACCCTGGGGGCGGTTGCCCTGGTAGCCTCCCTGGCCCTGGGGACGGTTGCCTTGGTAGCCTCCCTGACCCTGGGGACGGTTGCCCTGATAGCCTCCCTGACCCTGGGGACGGTTGCCCTGATAGCCTCCCTGACCCTGGGGACGGTTGCCCTGGTAGCCTCCCTGCGGGCGCTGGCCGTCACGGTTGCCCTGGTAGCCTCCCTGGGGACGCTGGCCGTCGCGGTTGCCCTGGTAGCCTCCCTGGGGACGCTGGCCGTCGCGGTTACCCTGGTAGCCTCCCTGGCCCTGGGGACGGTCGCCCTGGTAGCCTCCCTGAGGACGCTGGCCGTCACGGTTGCCCTGGTAGCCTCCCTGACGGTTTCCGTCGCGGTTGCCCTGGTAACCTCCCTGGCGGTTTCCGTCGCGGTCACCCTGGTAGCTTCCCTGCGGGCGCTGACCGTCGCGGTTGCCCTGGTAGCCTCCCTGAGGACGCTGGCCGTCGCGGTTGCCCTGGTAGCCTCCCTGGCGGTTTCCGTCGCGGTCGCCCTGGTAGCCGCTCTCTCTGCGGACTGGGGTCTCCGGTGCCTCAGCGGGGCGCGTCACTGCCGCCGGCGCCTCCGCCTGGGGTGCGGGCACGCTCTGTGCCTGCACCGGCTGGCTCTCCGGTCTCGCTGCGGGCTCTGCCGGCGCCTGCGGACGGGCGGGCGCGGGCGCAGCCTGCTGGTTTGCCGGCGCCTTGGGAACCGGGCGCTTGATCTGCTGCTGTGCATTCTGCGGGCGGAACACGGCCGTCAGCTTCTTCTTTGCCGGCTGGCCCTGTGCTCCCGCCGCCTTGTCTGCCGGAGCGCTCGCCGTCTCAGCTGCCTTGGGAGCCGGAGCGGCAGGCTTCACATCCGCCGCCTTGGGTGCAGGCGCAGCTTCCCTCTTGGGGGAGATTGCTCTGCGCACCGCCGCCTCCTGGTCCGCCGTCACCTTGGACACCGCATACATGCTGGCGGAGGGATCCGCCTGCTTAATCAATTCCAATATCTGCTTGCTGGTTTTCCCCAGCTCATTTGCCAATTCATTTACTCTCATTCACACTACCTCCATTCACATTCATCAGTCCTGCCATTGACTTCGCAAACCCAACATCCTCCACGGACAGAGAAGCCCGAAACTCCTGTCCCATGGCGTGCCCCAGCTCATCCTTCGTACCAAACAGATAAATCGGAACCTTATAGTAAGTGCACATGTTGGTAAACATCTTCTTCGTATTCTCCGATGCTTCCTCCGATACAATCACCAGATGGGATCTCCCGCTCTTTACTGACTTTTCTGTGGAAAATTCTCCGCTTACCACCTTTCTGGCCCTGGTGGCCAGACCGATTAAACTCAACAGTTTCTTTTTATTGACCAAGCGCTTCCATCTCCTTCTCCAGAGTGTCGTACACCTCTTTGGGGATCGCCATCTTAAAGGAACGCTCCAGGCCCTTGCTCTTAACAGCCTTTCTTAAACATTCCATAGACGGGCAGAGATAGGCGCCGCGGCCGTTTTTTCTTCCGGTGGCGTCCAACAAAATCTCTTCGTCGGCGGTCTTAATCACTCTGATCATTTCTTTTTTGCTCTTCATCTCACCACAGCCAATGCACTGTCTGAGCGGAACTTTTTTCATGCTCACTTACATCACTCCTAATCTCTCCGGTACTGTTACTGCTGGTCTGCGTCCTCCTGGCCGGCTTCGCTGTCATAGTCCTGGTAGTCTTCCTGATAGTCCTCCAAAACTTCCTCTGCGTAGGCCTCCTCCGGGGCATCCCCGTACTGCAGTCCCATCTGCTCGAACAGCCCCATCTCGCGGGCCTGCGACTCGCTCTTGATATCGATCTTAAAGCCGGTAAGCCTTGCCGCCAGTCTGGCGTTCTGGCCCTCCTTGCCGATGGCAAGGGACAGCTGATAGTCGGGCACGATCACCTGCGCCTCGCGCTCCTCCTCGTCGGCGACCACACAGATCACCTTCGCCGGGCTCAGCGCATTCTCGATCAGGTACGCCGGGTTGTCGTCCCAGTTGATGATGTCGATCTTCTCGCCCCGCAGCTCATTCACGATGGAATTCACTCTGGCGCCGTTTAATCCCACGCAGGCGCCCACCGGATCCACGTTGGGGTCGTTGCTCATCACGGCGATCTTGGTTCTGGAACCTGCCTCGCGGGCGATGGCCTTAATCTCCACCGTTCCGTCGCGGACCTCAGCCACCTCAGACTCAAACAGACGCTTCACCAGGTCCGGGTGTGTCCTGGAAACAGAGATACGCGGCCCCTTGGGGGTATCCTTCACCTCCAGGATGTAAACCTTGACGCGCTCGGTGGGGCGGAAGGTCTCCCCCTTCACCTGCTCGCTCTCGTTTAAGATTGCGTCCACGCGGCCCAGATTCACGCTGACGTTCTTGCCCAGGTAGCGCTGCACGATACCGGTCATCACGTCCTTCTCCTTCATGTAGTACTCCTTGTAGAGAACGGAGCGCTCCTCCTCGCGGATCTTCTGCAGAATCACGTTCTTGGCGTTCTGTGTCGCGATTCGCCCGAACTTCTTGGAATCCAACGGGATCTGCACCGTATCCCCGATCTCATACTTGGGGTTCATCATCTTGGCGTCCACCAGGCTGATCTGAAGCTGGTCGTCCTCCGGCGTCTCCACCACCTCTTTTTCCATATATACCGCGAAATCGCAGGTATCCGGATTGATGGTCACCCGGACATTATCCGCTTTCCCGAAGTGGTTTTTGCAGGCAGTGAGCAGAGAATTCTCGATGGCCTCCAGCAGGGTTGCCTTGCTGATGTTCTTTTCCTTCTCCAGCACTTCCATTGCCTCTAACAGTTCCTTATTCATGTTTATCCTCCTATCCATGTGTCCAACATGTGAATTCACATCATTCTGTCGGCCGCCGGCTGCGGCCCGGGGCATATCATCAGAAATCGAAGGCCAACCGGATGAGCGCGATGTCCGCCCGCTCGAAAACCATCTGACTTCCGTCCTCCATATCCAACGTCACGGTCTGGGCATCATATGCGCTCAGTGTGCCGGTAAATTCCTTCTGCCGGTCCCGCATGCGGTACAGGCGCACGTCCACGTCCTTGCCGATGCTGCGCGCAAAGTCCTTCTCCTTCTTGAGCGGACGTCCCAGTCCCGGGGAACTCACCTCCAGGATATAGCTCTCGTCGATGAAATCCTCTTTGTCCAGCCAATCGCCCAGCTTCCGGCTAATCACCTCACAGTCGTCCACGGCGATTCCGCCCTCCTTGTCAATGTAGGCGCGCAGGTACCAGGTACCGGCTTCCTTGACATACTCCACATCCACCAGTTCAAAATGATGTTCCTCCATCAGCGGCAGCAGGTAGGCCTCCACCCTGGATTCATAGCTCTCTTTTTTTCCCATCATTTCACCACCTTTCAACATTTCAAGCCTTGCACATACAGGGAACCGGGCCTGTGAAACGCGACACCGGTTCTTTCGCAAAGCCGGCCATTACCTGGCCGATAAGTGCTCATAACAAGACGAAAGAGTGGACCGCTGTCCACTCTTCATCGTAATCTACACTAGTTATCATACATACTATAGCACGGCAAAACCGCAAATGCAAGCTTTTTATGAAAATTCTCCCTGTTTTTGGCCGTTTTTACAGCATTTTTGTTCCTCTGCACCAGGTCTGCGCCACGCTGTAATCGTCGGCCAGACGGACCAGATCCGCGTCGCAGCCGGCGGCGATGCGGCCCTTTTTGTGGTCCACGCCCAGGCAGCGGGCGGGGTTGATGGTGCAGGAATTTAGCGCTGCGTCGAAGGGCACCATGGCCTCCTCCACCAGGATCTTAAGTCCCCGGTTCATATACAGGGTGCTTCCCGCGATGGTGTCCGTCCCCTTTAAGCGCGCCAGGCCGTCGTCACCGATCTCGATGTCGTGGCCTCCCAGCTGGTAGTTTCCGCCGGGCGGGCAGTGCTTGGCCCGCAGGGAGTCGCTGATCATGATCGAGTAGTCGCGGCCCTTGGCGGTGAAGAAGTTGTTGAGCGCCGCCAGATGGGAATGGCAGCCGTCGCAGATCACCTCGCCGTAGATGTCGCGCACCCGCAGCGCGGTCCCCACAAGGCCTGGCTTGCGGTGGTGGTACGGGGTCATGCCGTTGTACACGTGGGTCATGGAGGTGGCGCCGTTGGCGATCCCCATAAGCGCTTGCTCGTAGGTCGCGGAGGAGTGTCCCATGCTGACCACAACGCCGTTCTCGTGGCAGTAGCGGGTCAGCGCAAAGTCCTCGTCGTGCTCCGGGGCCAGGGTGATATATTTGATCAGCCCCTCTGCCGCCTCCTGGTAGCGCTTAAACTGCTCCACCGTGGCTTTGGCAATGGCCTCCGGCGGCTGCGCGCCCTTGTACTCCATATCCAGGTAAGGGCCCTCAAAGTGGATTCCGAGGATCTCGGCTCCCTCGTACCCTTCCTTGACCACAGCGGCCACATTGGCCACCGCAGCCTCCAGCACGTCCGGCATCTGGGTCACCGTGGTGGGAAGAATGGAGGTGACGCCCTCCTCCGGGATCCGGCGCATCCAGTCCCGTAAACCCTCCGGCTCGGCGTCGTTTGTGTCAAAGCCGTAGGCGCCGTGAGTGTGCACATCGATAAAGCCCGGAACCACGCGGTCCGTCCCGCAGTCCTCGTCCGCGGCCCTGCTGCCGTAGGGCAGGACACGCACGATTTTTCCGTCCTCAATCTCCAACTGCGCCGCGATAAACTGTCCGGCAATCCAGATTCGTTTTCCCTGAATAATCATATTTTTCCCTCTCCGCTTTCCTGTTAATGTTCTCTTTCTTAATTATATACTATTTCAAGTTTTGTTATAAGTATAACATTCTCCGTTTTTTTACAAGCCCTGGGATCCTTATGTTCGCCATCAGACGATGCTGACGGAATTCTTTGTCTTCTTTGCCCGGTAGAGCGCCTCGTCGGCCTTCTGCGTCACATCCGCTTGGTTCTGCGGACATTGAATCCCGCCTACGCTGACTGTAAAATGGATTTGCGGATACTCCTTAAGGACCGTCTCCTCCACCTTCCGGCGGATCCGCTCCAACCGTTCCACAAAGGCTTCTTTTGCGATATTCCGGTACACGACGAAAAATTCATCCCCTCCGTAGCGCACCACCGAATCCGTGGCATCCAGGCTGCGCGAGGAGGAGACCAGGATATCCGCAACCGCCTTCAGAGCTGCATCCCCGGCCAGATGACCATATGTGTCGTTGATGGCCTTAAAGTTGTCCATGTCCACCATGGCCACCGCGTCGTTGCACCGGATCAGTCCTTTAAGCTGCTCGTCATAATAGCGCCGGTTGTAGGTCTGCGTCAGCGAGTCGATGTAAAGCCGCTTGTTCATGTCACGGATGGCCCGCACAAACTCATCCTTCCCGTACGCCTCAAAGAGCGTGTCGTCCGACACCTTCGACACCATCTCCATCGCGAAGGGCTCGCCGTCCATCTCAATATACTTCGAGATCACATAGTACACATCACTGCCCACAAACTCGTATTTTGTCACCTGCTTACGGCATGCAAGCGCCTTCGCGGAGATGCAGTTCTCGCAGCGCCGCTCCTTGCGCCACACCGCGTAGCAGATGTACGGCTCCCGAACCACCTCGCCCGTACGCTCGATCCGGCACTGATGCATCAGCGCCACGTCCACCAGCCTGACAATGTCAAATACCTGCCGCAGCTGCTCCATCAGCAGGCAAACCTCTTTCTTATCCATGCAGTGATCCCTTCTATAAATAAACAAAGTGGTGGTCCAGAGAACCGGCCAGCTCCCACCATTGTTATTTGCGGACTTTTTCTCCATCCACCCAACAGCCGCAGCGGCGGTTCCGGCTTCTCTTTCCGCGTATATTTACATTATACAATGAAGGAACAAATAGAGCAAGTTTTCTATTTCCCGGGTTTGCCGGCAGATCGCCATCAAAAGAGCGGAAAGTTTTGTAAATACTACATAATAGTTTGAGAAAATATTGACAGATTCTTCCGATTACGGTACGATAGAGCAGATGAAGCTGACAGATTTGAAAAAACGTGTAAAAACTTATGGTCCTCAGACAAAAGCCCTGCTGTCCGTACTGACGGTCTACGCGGTTTTAGCCGCCATCGGCCACGGCTGCCCGATCCGCTTTGTGACGGGGATACCCTGCCCTGGCTGCGGGCTGTCCCGCGCCTACCTGGCACTCCTTAAGCTGGATTTTGCGGGCGCATTCCACTACCATCCGCTGTTCTGGGCGGTGCCGCTACTATTCGGGCTGTGCCTGCGGTATGGGCGAAAGAAGGAGATGGCTGCCGGTATCGCGGCCACTGTGGTCGGCGCCGCCTTCATAGGTGTTTACCTGTACCGGCTGTCCACCGGCGATCCGGCGGTTGCCGTGGATATCCGCTCCGGCCTGATCTACCGGATGTTCCGTACCGTTTTTCGTCTCTGAATGCAAACCAACTACCTATGAGTAAAAGGAGAAAAAGCTATGGCAATCAAAGAACGCAATTTCTGGACATTTTTGCTGCTCTCGATCGTGACCTGTGGTATTTACGTCCTGTATTTCTGGTATGTATACACGGACGATTTAAACAGGATCTGCTCTGAGAAAGTTCCCAACGATAAGCCCAGTATGAACTTCCTTCTGGTGTGGCTGCTGTCTCTTGTCACCTGCGGCATCTACTACTATGTATGGCTGTACCAGCAGGGCAATCGCATGTCCGACGCCGCCCGCGGCTACGGCAGGGAATTCCACGAGACCGGAACCACCTACCTGCTCTGGTGCCTGTTGGGCGCGCTGATCTGCGGAATCGGCGCATACTACGGCTGGTACTTAATGATCCGCAACATGAACACCCTGGCGGACGACTACAACCGCGAGCACGGCGTGGCCGCTTACTAATCCCAGTTAATTTAAAAACCCCGCACATTGCAGCGCTCAACTGCAGTGTGCGGGGTTTTTCTCCTCCAAATTTACAATCTGTATTCCCCCAAAAGCGTTTCCAGGCATTCCGGCCTCTCAGCCAGGCGAAGGATATCGTCCGTGCGGCCATCTGCCTTAAGCCGCTGCATGAGCGCTACCATGCGGGCACGCTCGGCGGCCTCACCCTTTATCTTACCTTCCTTCTCCCCTTCCCGAAAGCTGATCTCCTTCTCGCTCATCACATGTTTTTCCTGATCATATTCCTCCAGGATCATCTCCATCACCTCCCTGCGATGCTTCAAAAGAAATTCTTTTAATATTCCATTCCCAATGGCATCCTCCACCGCGCGGTCCACCGCAGCGCGCAGCTTCAATCCACTGCGCAGCTTTTCCCGGACCCTCTCCACCAGCCAGGCGTACTCGTAGAGCTTGCGGCAGCTCTCCATCAGCTCACTGTTGCAGCCGAAATTCACGTTGATCACCAGGGCCGTACACTCCAGAAAGCAGCGCTCGCCCTCCGGCAGTGAAAACGAGTCGGACAGCTTTAACTCTGTGCGCTCCATCTTCCGGTCCGTGCCGTTGTAGAGGACAATATACTGGGGATACGGCAGGCTTAGGCGCACGCTGGAGTACAGATTCAGCTGGCGCTCCTCCAGATACGCCTGGTAAAGCCTGCTGAAATAGAACAAGCCCCGCAGCGGCATGTTGGGGTTCCAGGTGGACTGAGCCTCGTAGAGGTTCAAACAGTCGTCGATCAGAAATGAGAGATCGTTCTTCATCCCCATGTAAATCACGCTGTCGATGGTGGTGACCGTCAGCGCCTCCGGATCCTTGTAGCTTGACCCGTTGATGGCGTTGTACAGGCTGAGTAGCTCCGCCTTCCCGCTGAAAATCATCCGAAACAGGCTGTCCTTAAAGTTGCGGTTGATGCGCACTTCTTCCATAATTCAGTTCTCCTTTCATTGTACACAAAAAAAATTCGCTTGTAAATTGTGGGATGTAGAATTCAGACGAGAATTCGAAAAACCACAGATGCCTTTCGGCCAGAATCGAGCGCGCCAAACCATGAAATGGAAGAGCGCCCCAATCAATGAGATGGGACTAATATAACATAATCCTCCGGCGTTGACAAGTACCGGAGGTCTAAAAAGGGCGCAGCCGGCATCCTGCCTTCTGCGCCCGGCCGGCGGGACCTCACTGTCTCCGCCGGCCTTTCACTTTACCTTCTCTATTTTTCAAGCACCTCTGCAATCTCCGGGAACGGCTCCACACTGCGCTTTAAAATCCCCTGCATGTAGGCGATCAGGATCCCGTAATTGGTCATGGGCACGCCCTGGTCCCCGGCACATTTCAGGCGGTATTTCATCTCCCGCTCATTTAGCATGCAGCCGCCGCAGTGGACCACCAGCTTGTAGGGGCTCAAATCGTCCGGGAACTCCGCGCCGGAGGTGAACACAAATTCCGGCTCGCAGCCCGTGTGAGCCCGGATCCACCGGGGCAGCTTCACGGTCCCGATGTCCTCGCACTGGCGGTGGTGGGTACACCCCTCGCAGATTAACACCTTATCCCCATCCTTCACGGACTCCACCGCCGCTGCGCCAGAGGCCACCGCAGCCAGGTTTCCCTTGTAGCGCGCAAACAGGATGGAGAAGGAGGTCAGAAGAATGTTCTCCGGCGTGACCTCTGCCACCTGCTTAAACGCCTGGCTGTCCGTGATCACGAGCTTCGGCTTTCTCCCCAGATCCTCAAGAGTCTTTTTTAACTCTGTATCCCTCACCACAACGGCTGTGGCAGCTGCCTCCAGCACATCGCGGATAGTCTGCTGCTGCGGCAGGATCAGGCGCCCTTTGGGTGCCGCGGAGTCGATGGGGACCACTAAAACCACAAAGTCCCCCGGCTCCAGGAGGTCCCCCACGATGCGCTTGTCGCTCACCTGAGGCTTTCCGAGGCGCGCCAGGCACTCCTTAAGCTCTGGGATGCCGCTCCCGGTGCGGGCGCTGACAAAAATCGGGCGCAGCCCGTCCCAAAGAGGAGCGGAAGGATTTGTCTCCGCTGTCCCCCTTTGGGGCGCGCTCGCCTCGCCCACCTGCCCGGCATTCTCCCAGGCATTCTCTCCGACATTCCCCCCTGCGTTCCCGCTCTCCCCAACCAGATCCGCCTTATTGTACACCACCGCCACCGGTATGTTTTTCGCCCGCATGCGCTCAAACAACGCAACGTCCTGGCTGTTCGGCCCCTCTGCAGCATCCACCACCAGCACCGCCACGTCGGTCTTATTTAGCACCTGGTAGCTCTTTCGCATCCGCAGCCCGCCGAGCTCCCCCTCGTCGTCGATGCCCGGGGTGTCAATCATCACCACCGGCCCCAGAGGGAGCAGCTCCATGGCCTTTTGCACCGGATCGGTGGTGGTGCCGCGCACGTCGGAGACGACCGCCAGATTCTGGCCCGTCACCGCGTTCAGCACGCTGGATTTCCCCGCGTTTCTCCGGCCGAAAAAGCCGATATGTACCCGCTCTGCGCTTGGCGTGTCATTCATTCCCATGGCCGTCCCCTCCTCCAATCAGAACCGGAAATCCCGGATTCCGTTCTCAATCTTTACCAGGTTATCGCGGACAATCTGTTGCACCTTCTCCTTGGGAATGTTCCCGATCTCCTGCGCGATCAGCGCCTCTCCGATGCGCCTGGTGTCCTCGGAGGCGTAATCCATCAGGTACTCCTTCAGGGTCATTAATGCGTTCGGATGGCAGCAGTTTTGAATCTGTCCGCTCTTGCACAGGGACATGAAGCGGTCGCCGGTGCGCCCCTCCCGGTAGCAGGCCGTGCAGAAGCTGGGGATGTAGCCCATACCCATCAGCCAGTTCACCACCTGATCTAACGTCCGGTTGTCGCTGACGTCAAACTGGGCGGAGCACTCCTCCTCGGGCTCCGGCTCATAGTAGCCGCCCACGCTGGTCTTGGACCCGCCGCTGATCTGGGAGATTCCCAGGTGCAGCACCCGCTCTCTGGTCTTCTGGCTCTCCCTGGTGGACACGATCATGCCGGTGTAGGGCACCGCGATACGGATGCAGGCCACAATCTTGGCGAAGGTGTCGTCGTCGATGCCGTTGTCGAAGGTGTCCGGATCGATGTCGTCCGCCCGCCGGATTCTGGGCACGCTGATGGTGTGGGGGCCGACGCCGAACACGGCCTCCAAGTGCTCCGCGTGCATGAGCAGGCCCGCAAACTCGTAGCGGAACAGCTCCAGCCCGAACAGCACGCCGCAGCCCACGTCGTCGATGCCGCCGGTCTGCGCCCGGTCCATGGCCTCCGTGTGGTAGTCATAGTCGTGCTTGGGGCCGGTGGGATGCAGCTTTAAGTAGCTCTCCTTGTGGTAGGTCTCCTGGAACAGGATGTAGGTCCCGATCCCCGCCTCCTTCAGCTTCCGGTAATTCTCCACGGTGGTGGCCGCAATGTTCACGTTCACGCGGCGGATCGCGCCGTTTTTGTGCTTGATCCCGTAGATGGTGTTGATGGACTCCAGCACGTACTCGATGGGGTTGTTCACCGGGTCCTCGCCGGTCTCCAACGCCAGGCGCTTGTGCCCCATGTCCTGCAGCGCGATGACCTCCCTGCGGATTTCCTCCTGGGTCAGCTTTTTTCTGGGAATGTGCTTATTCTTCGCATGGTATGGGCAGTAGACACAGCCGTTTATGCAGTAGTTGGACAGGTACAGCGGCGCGAACATCACGATCCGGTTGCCGTAAAAGTCCTTCTTGATCTGCTCCGCCAACGCGTAAATCTCCTGATTCTTCTCCTCCAGATCACAGTCCAGCAGCACCATGGCTTCCTTGTGCGTCAGTCCCTTTCTCTCTCGCGCTTTCGCCAGGATTTCGTCGATCAGTGCCGCGTTGTGCTTGTTGGCCTCCCCGTAGGCCAGTGTCTCCATGACTTCACCGTGATCGATAAAGTCGTCCGCATGGGATGATTTTGGATCATACATATTCTTTTTTCTCCTTTTCTTTCGGGGTCAGGTATCCTTCCCCCTCAATTTGATTTTGCCGTCCCGCTTCTCCCCTCTCATGCAGGAGTCAAAGCGATGCAGGCTTTATACTCCCCGTCGTTCCATTTTGGAATATCCGGGGGCGTCCCCACGTTCCACGGCCACCTGATACCCGATTGAGGCCATTGACTCCCTAAGGCCCGCCAGGCACTCGGCGGCTTCGTTTCCCGTGCAGATTTTGTTGTCATAGAGCAGGTATTTTTCCCGCACATCGCATGGCGATAAATTGGGCATGACCACGTTGGCTCCGGCCAGGATTCCCTGCTCCCTTCCTCCCGGCGCGATGGTCCCAAGGGCTGTGGTGGCCGGAAGAAGCACCCGCGGCAGCAACAGCCGCACAAGCCCCAGCAGAAACAGCGTGAGCTCCAGCGTCCCCGCGGGCTGGTCCGCGAAGGGCGTGTCGTGGTGGGGAATAAACGGTCCGATTCCCACCATCTCCGGCTGAAGCTCCCTCAAATATTCCAGATCGTCCAGGAGACTCTCCATGGTCTGCCCCGGCGAGCCGACCATGAAGCCCGCCCCGGTCTGAAAGCCGATCTCCTTCAGATTTTTAAGGCACTCCCTTCGGTGGGCAAGTGACAGCTCCGCCGGGTGCAGCAGCCCATAGTGCGCCGCATCCGCCGTCTCATGCCGAAGCAGGTAGCGGTCCGCTCCGGCCGCAAAATACGCCTCATAGCTTTCCCGCTCCTTCTCCCCGATGGACAGCGTCACCGCGCAGTCCGGGTACCTCTCCTTGATCATGCGCACCAGCGCCACAATCCGGTCATCCGTGAAATACGGATCCTCCCCGCCCTGGAGCACAAAGGTCCGAAAGCCCAGCGCGTGGCCGGCCTCGCAGCAGGCGAGGATCTGATCCTTGCTCAGGCGGTAGCGGGAGGCGTTTGGGTTGCCCCGCCGGATCCCGCAGTAATAGCAGTTGTTTTTACAATAATTGGTAAATTCGATCAGTCCCCGTATGTAAACCTTATCTCCAAACCACCTGTGCTGCACCTCCCTGGCTTTGGCGAACAGATAATCCCGAAGCTCGGTATCCCGGTGCTCCAGAAGGCAGGCGAACTCCCCGCGGCTTAACATCTCCCCTGCGGCCAGGCGGTCAATGAGCGGGGCGCCCTCTCCCATCATCCCTGCTTCTCCCCGGCCTTGGAGTACAGCGCCTTGCTGGTAATCCCCGGAAGCCTTCCCAGCTTTCCGGACAGCGCGCTGATGGCGTCCTGGGGCGCGTCCACCACGATGCTGATGATGTTCATCTTCTTTTTCTCATAGGGAAGCCCCATGCGGCCGATGATGTACTGGCTGTACTGGTGAAGGATGGTGTTCACCGCCTCCACCGACTCCTTGTTCTCCACAATAATTCCGATTACCGCGATTCTTGTCTCCATGTCCGCTCCTCCTGGATTTCTGAAAAAATCAACTTAAAAAAGGTACGCCAAAGAAGGCGTACCCTGAATATACACAAACAACGTGTCCACTATTCAATCCCGTCGCCTTTCCCGTCAGCTGCGCTTGGGGTCAGATCCGTTTTCTCGATCCACTTTGCCGGAAGAAGCCACTTGCGGCGCAGTGTTATTTATTATGATACGGGACCGACGGCGGTCTGTCAATCCGGCCAAATCACCTAAATTGCCGGACTGTTTTTGTCTATTATGCCAAATCAGCAGAGGGACTTGTCCCCCACCATGATGCGGATGATCTCCTCGTTGGTGGCCTTCATTCCGTCCTTGCCCAGGCGTCCCACGTTGGCGATGGTCTCCTCCACGCCCTTGGTGACGATTCCGTCACCGCCGTAGAACTGCTGGCCGCGGATGTACATGTTGTAGCCCAGAAGGCCCGCGTCCACCGCGGAAGCGATCTTTGCCGCACAGGAGGCCTTGGCGCCGTCACAGACAATGCCGGACACCACTGCCAACGCGTTTACCACGGTATGTACCACTTCCTTGTAACCGCCGCCGCACAGGTAGGCGATGCCCGCTCCGGCTCCCGCTCCCGCGCTCACGGCGCCGCAGTATGCGCTCAGGCGGCCGATGCGCGTCTTCTGGTGGATGGCGGTTAAGTTGGACAGAGCCAGAGCACGGTACATCTTCTCCTCGCCCGCGTTCAACTCCCTGGCGTACACCACCACCGGCACGGAGGCGGTGATCCCCTGGTTGCCGCTGCCGGAGTTGATCACCACCGGGAGCTCACAGCCGTTCATTCTGGCGTCGGAGCCCGCGGCCGCCATGGCCTTGGCGCGGGTGCGCACGTCGTTTCCGTAGGTCTCAAGCAACACGGTTCCGATGTTGGCCCCGTAATTTCCCTTGATTCCCTCCTCGGCGATCGCCATGTTGTAGTTGACCTGGCGCTCCAGCACTTCCTTCACGTCCGCCACATCCAGCGTGTTGATGAAATCCCAGATTCCCTCCATGGTCAGAAGGGTGCGATCGGTCAGCCCCTCCTCGCTCTCGTCCGCCACCGGCACATCGAGGAGGATCTCCCCGTTCTTCTCCTTGCGGACAATGTTGGTGTGGTAGTTGGCGATGCGCACCAGCGCGCTGTCCTCGCCCTTCCACAGGGTCACGATAATGTCAAAGGTGATGTTGTTGTCCACATACTCCACATCGATGGGCGTGTTCTCCAAAAACTCCCGGATTCCCTCCACCTGCTCCGGCTTCACGGAGGCGATCACCTCCAGCTCCCTGGAAGCGTCACCGGCCACGATTCCCGCCGCCGCTGCCGCCGGAATTCCCTTCAAATGTCCGGTGTTGGGCACGATCACGGACTTCACGTTCTTGATGATGCTGCCGCTGGCCTGCACCCGCACGCGCTCCGGCATATCGCCCAAAATTTCCCGGGCCACGGCTGCCGCATAGGCCAATGCGATCGGCTCCGTGCACCCCATGGCCGGAACCAGCTCCTCCTTTAAAATCTGCACATACGCGCCGTATCTCACATCTGTTTTCTCCATCGTTTTTTCCCCTGTCCCTTTCTCCAAATAATCACTGAACGTCCTCTTGCGTTCCTTATAGAAATAGTGTAGCATAAGAGATATGAAATGTGAAATTTAACGTTTTTATGATATCGTTTAATAATTTTTATACATACAGGACGCCGAAAGGAGCCAAAATCACCATGGAATTTCGCGAAATCACCACCTTTTTGGAGATCGCTCAGCTAAAGAGCTTCTCCCGTGCCGCTGAAAAGCTGGGCTACTCCCAGGCAGCGGTCACCATCCAGATCAAACACCTGGAGACCGAGCTCGGAGCCCGCCTCTTTGACCGCATCGGAAAGCAGGTGACCCTGACCCACCAGGGCGTCGTCTTCGCCGAGCACGCCAACCGCCTGCTCACGGACCTGGCCCAGGCAAAGACCGCCCTCTCCGAGCCCTCAGAGCTCACCGGCCGCCTGTGCATCGGCACCATCGAGTCCATCTGCGCCTCCCTGTTCCCGGCGCTCCTAAAGGAGTACCACCGGCTCTATCCCAGAGTGTCCGTCAGCATCATCACCGACTCGCCGGACAAGCTGTTAGACATGATGAACCGCAACTCCTTAGACATCGTCTATTTTCTGGACAAAAAAATGTATGACCCCAAGTGGGTCAAGGCCTTAGAGCAGCCGGACGAGGTGATCTTCGTCACCGGCGCCTCAAATCCCCTTGCAAACCGGCAGATTCCCCTGGAGGAGATCATCCGCCTCCCCTTCATCCTGACCGAAAAAGACGCCAGCTACCGCTTCCTGCTGGAGCAGTATCTGGCGTCTGAAAACCTGGAGATCCGGCCGTTTTTGGAGATCGGCAACACGGAGTTCATCGTCCGCCTGCTCAAGGAGGGGCAGGGGATCTCCTTCCTGCCGGAATTCACCGTCCGCCCGGACATCGACCGCGGCCTCCTTGCCCAGGTCCACGTGCCCGCGTTCCACATGAACATCTGGAAGCAGATCGTCTACCACAAGGACAAGTGGGTCAGCCGGGAGATGGAGGCGTTTTTGGGGTTGGCGGCGAAGATGGGCGGGACGGAGAGGAAGGGTTAGATGTACTTTTTCCACCCCTCGGGCAGGTAGGCGGCCGTATTGCGGATCATATCCCTAAGCAGCTTCTCCCCTTCCCCGAAGCTTATGCGCCCCCGCACCAGCGGATCGCTCATAAATGCACAGTAGGCCTCCTCGAAGTCGCAATTTAAGGCCGCGTCGAGGATCATCTCGTGAGCCCGGATATGGGGCATGGTCAGCTTTGCGATCTCCTGTGGGCATTCTCCTGCATAAATCGGCGCAATGTGATCCCTGGAGAACACCGCGTTGGTCTCCACCACCGCATCCTTCGGGAAGTTGGGGATCTGTCCCGCAAAATTGGGAATATTCACGTTGGTCACAAACCGCTCGGCACCGCACAGGGCCTTGATCAGGCGAAGCCCCTCCTCACCGGTGTCGTCTAACTTAAGCTCCTCCTCACCGCTTGCCAGCCGAAGCGCCTGGGCGTTCTTGTCCGCCTGCCGCTCCTTTCTCCAGGATACAGGGGTCAGCGCAAATTTCCAGGCTTTCACCGTCTCCGGATTCTTTAGGTACAGATCACCGGGCATAAACTCCGCCAGATGCCGGTCTCCGGCCGCCGCGATGGCCCCGTAGCGCCTAAACAGGTCGAATTTCACCCGGTGGGCACAGTTGAAGGTGCCGTTCATCCAGTTTCGGTCCGGATCATTGTATCCCTCCTCGAAATGCTGGTCGATAAACCGGTCGTACACAGGGAACAGATCCATGCCCTGGTAGGAGGCTCCTGTAAACCAGGTAAAGTGGTTGATTCCCACCACATCCACCAGGATCTCATCCCGCTCGATATCGGTTTTTCCCGTCTCCAGCCGCACAATATCCCGAAGCACCTTCTGCGTCCCGAACACCTCGTGGCAGCAGCCGAAGGCCTTGATCTGCGGGAACACATGGTACAGGGTCTTTACGCACAGAGACATAGGGTTCGTGTAGCTGATCACCCAGGCCTGGGGACAGAACTGTTTCACCGCCTCCGCGATCTCCACATACATGGGGATGGTGCGCAGCGCCCGCACCAGTCCGCCCGGCCCCGCGGTGTCGCCCACGGACTGGTAAATTCCACAGCGCTCCGGCAGGTGGACGTCGGACTCCATCTCGTCGAAGGTTCCCGGCAGAATCGAGATCACCACAAAATCCGCCCCGGTCAGGGCCTCCCTCAGACTTGCGCTGGTCTCAAATTTGAAATTTCCCTTCACGTCCTCCCGCTCAAAGAGCCGCGTTCCGATCTTCCGGTTGTTCTCCGCCGCCTCCGCGTCAATGTCGTAGAGCCGCACGGTTCCGCTGAGGACTGTCTCCTTGGCCAGATCGTTCATGAACACCCAGGCCCATGCATGGCTCCCGCCCCCCACATACGCAATTTTTACATTCTTAACAGAACAACTCTCGCCTGTCATTTCGATTCCTCCCTTGGATCTTCGCAAAATGTGATATATGACTGATCGGGGAATGAGTATTCTCCCCGGTAGTTTGATGCATTATAAAACGGATACTTTACCGGATGGTAGCCTGTCTCCCGCTCCCCATCATCCTGGGTGTAAATGTACAGGAACCGGTAATCCCACACTACCAGCTCATCCCGGTCATCCCCGCAGAGATCGATGGCCTCGCAGCACATCACCGGATGCCCGTCGTCCGGGAACGAAACGGCGATATCCCCGTGGCCATCCATCAGCCCGCCGCGCTTTGGATCCGCGTTGGTAAGAAAAAAGTCCGTCCCGTTTCCCAGCCAGTTCACCGGCGCCAGGATATTTCCGTTCATCTCGTTCTCCCGCTCCCACAGCTCATTGCCGTGGTCGTCGTAAAAGTAGATCACGCCCTGGTGTCCCCAGAAATTGGATACTGCAATCTCGAACCCGTCCCGTTCCGGCAGATAATTCCCCACGCTGACTCGCTGGGCGTGGCCGATATAGTCCCTGGCCACAATGTTCCCCTGGAAATCACCGATAAAGAAGCCCTGTGTCCCGGACACACAAGCGAAGTAGCCCTTGTCGCTGCCCTTCACGAATTTCCCTGCCACGATCTCGTCCGTGTGGTCATCCTCAATGGGATAGGTCCACAGCATTTTCCCGTCAGAGTCCAGCAGCGTGTAGCCCACCAAAAGCTCGTCGCGCCCGTCCCCGTTCACGTCGATGGCAAGCGGAAAATGGCCTGTATTCTTCGGACTCTGGTACTTCCAGAGCAGGTTCAAATCTCCGTCCAGCGCGTACACCCGGCAGTACCGATCCTTGATCAGGATGTCCCCCGGGCGCTCAAGGCCCCGGAAGTTACAGATGCGGATCCCGTCCGGGTTGAGCCGGTCAAAGGCGTACTCCCCGTAGGGCACTCCGATCAGACTCTCGTCCGGCTCGTCGGAGAAGGGCGTGGGCGCAGACTTCCTGACCTCACCCGTCCGGCCATCCAGGATCAGAATCTCGAAATTTTTCGCCGTGATCACCTCATCATAGCCATCCCCGTCGATATCGTACACCTGACATGGCAGGTCCGCGCTGATCTTTCCAAGCACCGGAGCGTTCTCCGACGGTTCTCCCCGCTGCCACAGCACATTCCCGAAAAGATCGATGGCAGTCAGACAGCTGATGTGGCCGTAGGAATCCCGGTCCACCCGCTTCTGTGCCTGGGGGATAACAATCTGCCACTCCTCTGTGCCCGTCAGATGCCCGAACCGGATCTGGCGGCTGGCGCCGAAATTCTTAAGGTCGATCTTCCGCCAGAGCTTCATGCCGGGATAGGAGGCCTGCAGCCGGTGAATCCGCTGCCGCTCCCTCTCCTCCTGCTCCCGCATCGCATGCTCCGTCCCGCGGTCCACAGACACCCGCACATCGGCAAACTGGGTGGGACAGTCGGCCGTAAGGCCAATCTTGCCGCCTTTTGCCGCCCGCGCGTCCCTCACCGAGAACACCTGCACATCGTCCACAAGGCATTGAATCTGTTCTCCATCCACGGACACCTTCAGCCGGTAATAGGAATCAGGCCCGGAGGGAACAGCCTCCTCCGCCAGCACCTTCACTTCCTCCTTGTGCCGCCATGCCAGTCGGGCGCGCTCCCGCCCTTCCAGGGAAAACACCAGCGTGTCCAGGCTATTGTTCATGCAGAACGCAAGCCCTGCCATTCCCTTGGTGGAAATCCGGCGCATGGTCACTTCCACGTCGTAATCCCGCCAGAGCACGGTTCCTGTCTGGAGGGTTGGGAAAATCCGGTGGGGCAGCCCCTTCTCGATCCGGCACTGTTCCATGAAATGTTTTCCGTGATCCTCCGTGATGATCCAGGAGGGGCCGTGGCCGTTGTAGCGGTAATTGCAGACCTGGTCCGTCCAGGCGCCATGCGCTCCCTCCTCCACCACATAGTGGTATTCCCCCGCCGCCGAGTGGTCCCGGTCATAGGGAAATTCTCCGATGCGAAAGCCCTTAAAATCATCGGCAAACAATATCTTATCTCTCATCCTTGCACTCCCTTTCTATCCCTTGATACCGGTGGAGGCCACTCCCTCCACGATGTACTTCTGCAGCAGCATGAAAATAATGATAATGGGCAGCAGGGACAGCACGCACATCGCAAACATGGCGCCGTAGTCCGAGGAGCTCATGGGGTCCGTAAAATTCTTCAGGGCGATGGACACCGTGTACTTTTCCGGCGAGTTTAAGTAGAGCAGGGAACCCATATAGTCGTCCCATTTCCAATAAAACTCAAAAATCGCGCAGGTCACCATGGCCGGCTTCACAAGAGGGACCATGATCCGTGTAAAAATCGTGTAGGGGCTGCACCCGTCCATCTTGGCCGCCTCGTCCAGATCCCGCGGAATTCCCTCGATAAACTGCATGATCATGAAGATAAACAGGGGCTTCGCGCACCAGGCGGGAACGATGATCGGCGACGGCGTGTTGACCCAGCCCAGCATGTTGAAGATGATGTACTGGGGGATCATGATCACCTGGTTCGGCAGCATCATGGTGATCATCATGCAGAGAAACAGCACACGCTTTCCCTTAAAATTCGCCCGGGCGAACCCGTAGGCCACCATGGTGGAGGAGATCACCGCACCGACGGTGGACAGGATGGTGATAAAAAATGAGTTCTTGAAGAATGTGGCGAAGGTGATTCCGCCGAAGCCCTTCCAGCCGGTGGCGTAGTTCTCCAACGTCCAGCTGCTGGGAAACAGCTGCGCCACCGTGGTCATCACCTGCTCGGTGGGCTTGAAGGAGCTGAAAAACATCCATGCGATAGGGTAGAACATAAAGATGGCGATTCCGCCCACAATCACGTGGAAAATTATTGTGTGAAGTCTGCGCTTTGCTTTCATACCCATCATGATGACTTTCTTCCTCCCTTCCTGTCTTTCTTTTTCCTGCCTCCGGCCATATCGGAATTATTCTCGTAGAACACCCATTGGCTGGAGGACTTGAACACCAGCGCGGTGAAGAATCCCACGATCACCAGCAGAATCCAGGCCATGGCCGAGCCGTAGCCCATCTCGTAGTACTTAAAGCTATTCTGGTACAGGTACAGAATGTAAACCAGCGTCTCATTGACCGGTCCGCCGTTGGTGATAATCTGCGCCTGGGTGAATACCATGAAGCCGTTGATGATCTGCATAACCAGGTTAAACAGGATGATGGGGCTAAGTAGCGGCAGCGTGATGGAGAAGAACTGGCGGACCTTTCCGGCTCCGTCCACCTCCGCGGCCTCGTAGTAGGAGACCGGAATCTGCTTGAGGCCTGACAAAAAGATCAGCATGGAAGAGCCGAACTGCCAGACATACAGTAAAATCAGGGTGAACAGAGCTGTCTTGGTGTTGGACAGCCAGTTTAAGCGACAGTCGATGCCCACAGCCTGCAGAAGGCTGTTGATCACACCCGCTTTTGTGAACAGGTTGCGCCACATCACGGACACCGCCACCGAGCCGCCGATGATGGAGGGCAGGTAATAGACCACCCGGTAAACCGGCACCGCACGGCTCTTGCGGTTTAAGATCATGGCCACAAACAGCGCGAAAATCAGCCGCAGCGGCACAGAGATGAAGGCAAACTTAAAGGTCACCTTCAGGGATTTAATAAACAGCTTATCCTGTGTGAACAGCTTTACATAGTTGTCAAGCCCGATAAATTTCGTATCCGGCGACAAGATGTTAAAATTTGTGAATGACAGGACAAACGACATCAGAAACGGCACCAGGGTGAAGCACAGAAAGCCCAGCAGCCACGGCATGATGAACACATAGCCGACCACATTCTGATTGTAGATCGAAAATTTCTTTTTCGTATGTTCCATACTCTAACCTCCAGTTTTTCCAGCAAAAAAGCAGGACAGAACGTGTTTCTTCCATCCTGCTTGTCAGACAGCCTACTATTTTGCCAGAATCGCCAGGGACTGCTCCATCCAGCTGTCCACACACTCCTGGGCCGTCATCTGGCCGTACATCACTTCGTTCACATTGTTATTCAGCACTTCCACGCACTGTCTGGAGGTGGAGGGCTCCGCCGGATCTGCGTCGCGGCAGTAATCCACAACCGCATCCATGAAGTCGTAAACTTTCTTCTCCGTGTCGCTGGCCTTGCCCTTAAGCTCCTCGCGAATCGCCTTGGCAGCCGGAATTCCCCGCTCGCCGTTTAAGATTTCATTGGCTCCCTTGTCGTTGATGAAGAAGCTGATGGCCTTGGCAGCCGCCTCCGGATCCGGGCAGTCCTTCGTCACAGAGAAGAACTGTGCCGGGCGCAGGTACATGCCCTTCTCAGTCGCCCCGTCAAACAGCGGCTGAGTGGCCATCTCCAGATTCAGGTTATAGTACCCGGAGAAGTTGGAGAACTGAGAGCTCCAGTTCATGCCCATCGCCGCCTCGCCGGTGCACAGGGCGCGCTCGGAGTTGTCCTTCCAGAGGAGCTGATCGCCGGGATCCACAAACACGCCCTCCTGTGTCAAATCGTAGCAGTCCTGGATCACCTGCACGATCTGAGCCTTCGTCTCGTCGTCAAACCCAAAGCCCTTGCCGTCCTCGGAGTACAGGGACTGTCCCTTGGAGCGGATCATGGGCTCCAACAGATATCTGGGCATGCCAAGGGCAATGTTCTCTGTCTGGACGCCTGTCTTGGCGTAGATATCTCTGGCTGTCTGCACGAAATCGGACCAGGTCCATCCCATCTTGGGCGGCTCCACACCTGCGGCCTCAAACAGGTCTGCATTGTACATGACCGTCATCACGTTGGTTCCCAGTGAGACTCCGTATAAGCCGTCCTTATAATTTCCACCCGATATGTACGCCTCGTCGCAGTCGCTCAAATCCAGTGCTCCGCTCTCCACATAAGGGGTCAGATCCAGCAGCAGGCCGTTGTTGATATATCCGGCGTACTGGTCCGTCACCTGCTGCACGATCCCCGGAAGATTGTTGCCCACGGATTGGGTAGCCAGCGTCTCCCAGTAGGCGTCGTAGCTGTTGTACTCGTAGGTGAAGTTCACGCCGCTCTCCTTGGCAAACGCGTCGAAGGCTGCGATGGTCGCATCCGCCCGCTTCTGGTTGCCCCACCATGCCACGCGGATGCTCTCCCCGCTGGCGGCAGGCGCCTCGGTCTTCGCCTCCTGTGTGGCCTGCCCATCGGCGGCCTCCGTCTTCGCAGCGGTAGTAGCCGCTGTATTTCCAGAACCGGAACACCCGGACATTGCTGCAGCGGCGATCGCTGCGGCCATCAGTAAACTCAACTGCTTTTTCATAAAATGTCATCCTTTCTTTGTATTTCGTTCACGTTTTTGATACCCTTATTATACCGGACAAAAAAGTGCTTTTTAATTCAAAATTGCGTCCATTTTGTATAAAATAATGTCTAAAAAAGGGCCCCTCCTCCCAATTTTAAATCGGGACAGATAAGGCCCTCTCATCGTTCTCTCACCCTAAAACTCCTGCTCCCTGAGCTCCTTGGGCGACTTCCCATAAAATTTTTTGAATACCGTGCTGAAGTACTGGGGGTTATTTCCAAATCCCGTCTGCTCTGCAACCTCGTAGACCGTGGCGTCCCGCTTTTCGCGGATCAGGCGCTCCGCCTTCTCCATCCGCTTGATGGTCAGGAACGTGGAGAACTTGTATCCGGTCTCCTTTAAAAACAGCTTGGAGAGATAGCTGCTGCTCATGAACAGCACATCGTCCGCAATCATTTTTAAGGACAGCTCCGGCTGGTCCATGTTCATATCCACATAGGAGATGATCTGCTTTACCGTCCGGCTGTACCGGTCAGGAGTCAGGCGCAGGCTGGTCTGGAGCTCCGGAAAATACCGGTCCCGTATGCGGATCAATGCGTTTAACAGCTCTTCCTCCTTGATGGGCTTTAAGATATAGTCGTCCGCCCCGTAGCGCAGCGCCTTCTGGGCGTAGGCAAAATCGTCGTAGCCGGACAGAATTAAAAATTTTGCCGGATAATCTGCCTCCTTGCTCTGCCGGATCAGTTCCAGACCGTCGAGCACCGGCATCTTGATGTCCGTCACCACCAAATCCACCGGATTCTTCTCCATGTACGCCAGGGCCCTGGCTCCGTTTTCCTCCAGCGTCTCCACGGAAAAGCCGTTGGCCTCCCAGTCGATGCAGCTTCGCAGCCCATCCCTCACAATCGCCTCGTCGTCCACCAGCATAACTCGAATTAAGCTCATGTACCGCTCACCTCCTTCTTCACCCGAAACCGGATTAACGCCCCTCCGGCAGGGCTGTTCTCCACCTGAATCCCGTACCCGGGCCCGTATAGGCTCTTGAGCCGCTCATCCAGGTTTGTGAGGCCCACGCCGTTGCCCTGCGCTCTGATGGTCCCAAGCTTTAACTTGTCCAAAATCTGCGGATCGATACCGACTCCATTGTCCGCCACCGAGCAGAGGATGTCCCCGTCCTCCTCCCGGATGACCACCTGGATCCGGCACGTTTTCTCCATCTGCTCCAGCGCGTAGTTCACCGCGTTCTCCACCAGCGGCTGCACGCTGAAGGCCGGTATTTTCGCCTCCATCAGCTCCTCCGCCGCCTCAATCCGCACATTGAGCCGCTCCCCGAACCGGGCCCGCTGGATCATAAGGTAGCCCCGCATGTACTCCAGCTCCTGCTCCACCGCAATTAACGGCTCGTTGCTGTTGATGGAGATGCGAAGAATGTCCCCCAGGGCCTTCACCACCCCCGGTATCTGCCGGTATTTCTCCTCCGTAGCCATCCAGCGGATGGTATCCAGCGTGTTGTAGAGGAAATGTGGGTTCAGCTTGGAGCGCAGCGCCGACAGCTGCGCATTCTGAAGATAGATCTTCTGCTCATAGTTCTCATGAATCAGCTCTCCAAGCTGCCGGGTCATGCTGGCGAACTCTACCTCCAGCCGGCCGATCTCGTCGTCCCGCTTTTTTATCTTCTTGCGCCCCTCTTCGCTGAGCGCCCGCACCGGGTCATCGTTCTTTTTGATAGACTCAATCTGTGACGACAGTTTGACAATGGGCTTTACCAGGCTGACGGAAAAATGGGAGGCGATAATCCCGATCACCACCAAAATTGCCAGAAGAACCAGAGAGTACAAAATGTCCAGGTTGTGGATGAACGCGAACAGACGGTAATAATCCGAAATATTATAGTACTGCCATCCGAGCTTGGGCGAAGCCAGGGAGGTCACAAAATACTTCTCGCCGTTTAAATCCATCATCTCATACTTCTTGCCGCCCTGGTGCATTTTCCCGAAAAAATCCGCCTGTTTAGCTTCATTCAGGCTGGAAAATATCACATTTTTGTCCGCGTCCACGATCACCAGGTCGTCATGCTCCATCAGGAACGAGGCCGCCAGCTCCTCCGGCGCCACCAGGTAAATCACGGTGCCGCAGTAGCGCATACTCAGATTTTTCTTCTCGCGGATGATCCGTGCAATGACAATCTCCTTCTTGTGTTCCCCGCTCACCGTCTGCATCTCCACCACGCTGTAGTAGGCACTGCCCCGCTTCTGCGCAGCCCCATCCAGCACCCGGGCCAGCTCCTCCTCCGGGAACACGTACTTGGAAGCCCCGTAGCCCTTGTAGAGCTTGTTCGTCTGATCCACAAAGTAGCCCGCATCCGTCTTGTGGGCGCTGGCGAGAAACGTGTCCAGCTGCTTTAATATCTCAACCAGGCTGTCCGTGCGCATCTGCACCGCCCGGCTTTTCTTTGCCAGTATGGCCGGGACATCTTCCAGGTTTTCCCCGCGGTCCATGAGCTCCTCCACCTGATCGATGGTCTCGTACGCTTCCCTCAGCTGCGAGGCGAACTGCTGAACCCGGCTGCTGGTGATAAACTGATAGGTGGAGTTCTCGTAGGCGAGCATCTTGTCCTCAATTCCCGCCATGGAACTGTTGAGCAGGTCCGTCTTCGTCTCATAGACGTAGTTGGAGTATGAATTTTCAATCTTTTTAATCACAAACAGGCTGACCAGAAAGGAGGCCCCGATGGACATCACAATCAGACACAATATTTTCCGTGTGATGGACCGGTTGATCTTCCTTCTAAATTCCGAAAGCTTACCGTTCAAAATAGTCTTCATACAAACACCTTCTAAGCTCCGGGTGGATCTCCTTATCCCTTCCCGGAATCATCTGCTGCATATACAGAAAGCATAGCTCATGCACCGGGTCCACCAGCGCATAGCTGCCGGACATGCCGTACCAGCCAAACTCCCCGGCAGGCCCCAGCCCGTCCGCAGCCAGGCGCACCCGCACGCCGCAGCCATAGCCGTAGCCCGGGATCGGGAACTCCCGAATCTGCTCCTCACGCAACCGGTTTGTGCCCATGCGTCTCACCGACTCTTCCGTCAGAATCCGCTCACCGTCCAGCGCTCCTCCCCCCGCAAGCATCCGCAAGAACCGCATGTAGTCGTCCATGGTGGACAAAACACCGCCCCCGCCCTCCTCGAAGTGGGATTCCGGCTGCAAGAAGCGGTCCCGGTCCGTGACCCGCACAAAATCATGGGAAATCTCTCCTATCCCAGATCCTCGCTCCTGCTTTCCGTACATCCCACACAGGTTCTCCCGGTCCCGCGCGTCCCGCAGCCGGAACATGGTGGACCTTAACCCCAGAGGTTCCCATATATGTCCTCTCAAGTACTCCCCGAACAGCTCCCCGGAAACCACCTCAATGACCGCTGCCAGCACGTCGTACCCCGCGCCGTAAAGAAAATGGCTCCCCGGCTCGAAGGCCAGCGGAATATCCGCGAACAGGGACGCGTACTCCCTGGTGGAAAAATCCATATGTTCCCTGCGAAACCGCTCCACCGCCTCTTTCGTCCGGCGCATGGTGGGCCCATCGTTGTCGTAGGCGTAGGAGATTCCGGAGGTCATGGTCAGGAGATGGCCCACCTGAAGCGGACTCTTCGCCTCCCTCACCTCGTTCCACCCGTTGGCCGCCACCGTATTGACCCGCAGGCTGCGGTACTCAGGCAGATACTCCGCCACCGGATCCTCCATGTGCAGCTTTCCCGCCTCCAGAAGCTGCAGAATGGCCACCGCAGTGTAGAGCTTGGTCAGGGAGTAAATCCGGTACAGGGTATCCCCATCCGGCGCCAGTCCCCGCTCCACATCCCGCAGACCGCAGTAACGCCGAAAACGCTCTGCCTCGCCCTCGTACACCAGACATGCGCACCCGGAAATTTCCTCCCTGCACAGCTGATCCATATACCCGCCAAGGCGGGACCACCTCTCACCCATATGTGTTTTTCCTCCACTTTTCTCCTTGCGGTTATTTACATTTGGCCATTCTACCACAAAATATCCCGTTGTAAAATCCTTTTAAAAATATTTTTAACGCGAGGTTCGCCCCCTTCCCATCCCTTCTCCCGCATCAAAATCAGGCAGGTCCCCGCCCGGCCATTTGCCGTCGGTCCCTGCCTGATTGCCTTTGCGCTTCCCTGGCGCGGCATGTCTAACTACACGCCGCCCCCGGGCCGTCCGCCCTTATTTCTCGTTGATATAGTTCACCAGTCCGCCCGCGCTGATAATCTTCTGCATGAACGGGGGGAAGGACTGTCCCTGGTAGGTCTCGCCCTTGGTCTTGTTGGTGATCATGCCGGAGTCGAAGTCCACCTCCACCTCGTCCCCCGCCTCGATGGACCGGGCCGCCTCCACGCACTCGATGATGGGGAGGCCGATGTTGATGGAGTTGCGGTAGAAAATCCGCGCGAAGGTCTCAGCGATCACGCAGCTGACCCCGGCGCACTTGATGGCCAGGGGCGCGTGCTCTCTGGAGGAGCCGCAGCCGAAGTTCTTGTTGGCCACGATGATGTCACCCTGTTTCACCTTGCCGACAAATTCCTTGTCGATGTCCTCCATACAGTGCTTCGCCAGCTCCTCGCCCTTGGTGGCGTTTAAGTAGCGGGCCGGAATAATCACGTCCGTGTCCACATTGTCTCCATATTTAAACACATGTCCGCATGCTTTCATCTTCTATCTTCTCCTTTCTCAGTCCAGCTCGCAGGGGCAGCTGATCTTTCCCGTCACAGCGCTGGCTGCGGCCACAGCCGGGCTCGCCAGATAAATCTCGGAATCCACATGGCCCATGCGGCCCACAAAGTTCCGGTTGGTGGTGGAAATGCAGCGCTCGCCGGCCGCCAGGATGCCCATGTAGCCGCCCAGGCACGGTCCGCAGGTGGGTGTGCTGACCACGGCGCCAGCCTCGATAAAGATCTCCAAAAGTCCCTCTCTCATGGCCTGAAGGTAGATGGCCTGGGTGGCGGGGATCACGATGCAGCGCACGTTCTTTGCAACCTTGCGCCCCTTTAACACCTGAGCGGCGATGCGCATGTCGTCGATGCGGCCGTTGGTGCAGGAACCGATCACCGCCTGGTCGATCTTCACGTCGCCCACGTTGTCGATGGTCCGGGTGTTGCTGGGCAGATGGGGGAAGGAGACAGTGGGCTTTAAGGTGGACAGATCGATCACATAGGTCGCGTCGTACTCCGCGTCCGGATCCGCCTCGTAGACCTTAAAGTCGCGCTTGGAGTGCTCCTTTAAGTACTCTCTCGTCAGGTCGTCCACCGGGAAAATTCCGTTCTTTCCGCCTGCCTCGATGGCCATGTTGCAGATGGTGAAGCGGTCGTCCATGGTCAGGTTTTTCACGCCCTCGCCGGTGAACTCCATGGATTTATACAGGGCGCCGTCCACGCCGATCATGCCGATGATGTGCAGAATCACGTCCTTGCCGCTGACCCACTTGCCGGGCTTTCCGACTAACTCAAACTTGATGGCGGAGGGAACCTTAAACCAGGCCTTGCCGGTCACCATGCCGGCCGCCATGTCCGTGGAGCCCACGCCGGTGGAGAATGCGCCTATTGCGCCGTATGTACAGGTGTGGGAGTCCGCGCCGATCACCGCGTCACCGGCCACAACCAGGCCTTTTTCCGGCAGCAGCGCATGCTCGATTCCCATCTCGCCCACGTCAAAGTAGTTGGAGATCTCGTGGCGGCAGGCAAAATCGCGGCAGCACTTGCAGTTTTCAGCGGACTTGATGTCCTTGTTGGGGATAAAATGATCCATGACCAGGGCGATCTTATCCTTGTCGAAAACCGTCTTCTTGTCGATCTTCGTCATCTCGTTGATGGCCACGGGCGTGGTGATATCGTTGCCCAGCACCAGGTCCAGATCCGCCTCGATCAGCTGCCCCGCTTTCACACAGTCAAGGCCCGCGTGTGCGGCCAGGATTTTCTGGCTCATCGTCATTCCCATAAGTAATTCCTCCTTAAATCAAACATTTCTAATGTGAAATTTGTTCAAAATTTGTTTTACATGCTTTACATTCTATCACAAGAACTGTTATAATAAAAATACATAATATGAATGGTATATATGAAAGCAAGTTATGGCATTTTCAGCCAGGAAATCAACGTTTTAGAGGTACATACACATGGAACAGAACCTATCCCAGTACAAAATTTTCTACGAGGTGGCCAAGGCCGGAAACATCTCCAAGGCCGCCAAGGAGCTCTACATCAGCCAGCCCGCCATCAGCAAGGCCATCGGAAAGCTGGAGGACAGCTTAGGGCTCTCCCTCTTCACCCGAAGCTCCCGGGGCGTGCAGCTCACCAGCGAGGGCGAAATCCTCTTCGAGCACGCCAGGGAGGCCTTCGAGGCGCTGGAGCGCGGCGAGCAGGAGCTGCGCCGGATCCAGGAGTTCGACATCGGCCACCTGCGCATCGGCGTCAGCAACACCCTGTGCAAGTACGTGCTGCTGCCCTACCTAAAAACCTTCATCGACCAGTATCCCCACATGAAGGTGACCATCGAGAGCCAGTCCACCGCCCAGACGTTAAACCGCTTGGAACAGCAGAAGATCGATTTGGGGCTTGTGGCGGAGCCCTCCGTGCGCAAGGACCTGGCGTTCATCCCGGTGATGGACATCCAGGACATCTTCGTCTCCACGCGCAACTACATGGATAACCTCTATCTGCGGGAGGGCCGCGACACCAACATCTTCGAGACCGGCAACATCATGCTGCTGGACGAGAGCAACATGACCAGGCATCACGTGGACGAGTACATGGCGGAAAACAACATCTTCCCCCACCAGGTGTTGGAGGTGACCACCATGGATCTTCTGATCGAGTTCGCCAAGATCGGCCTGGGAATCGCCTGCGTGATCAGGGAGCTGGTCCAGAAGGAACTGGACAGCGGAGTGCTCGTGGAGGTTCCCCTAAAGCCCTCCATCCCGCGGCGCACCATCGGATTCTCCTACCACCCCTCCAATCAGGCCATGGCATTAAAGACTTTCCTGGAATTTCTCTACTGATTCCAGGTCCACGAAAAAAATATCGGGCCGCCGGCAGATGCCAGCGGCCCGGAAACATTTAAAAAGCTCCCCTGCGGCAGCACGGCCCAGGGGAGCTTTTTCGATCCAATTTAGTTGTTGATCAGCTTGTCAGTATCGTTCCAGCTGTACAGCTTTCTCAGGTTCTCGCCGATCTTCTCCAGAGGCTGCTCGGCCTCCAGCTTTCTCATGGCGTTGAAGTGCGGGCAGCCGGCCTGGTTCTCAAGCAGCCACTCCTTCGCGAAGGAACCGTCCTGGATGTCGGACAGGATCTTCTTCATCGCCTCCTTGGTCTCGTCGGTCACGATCTTCGGTCCGGTGATGTAGTCGCCGTACTCAGCCGTGTTGGAGATAGAGTAGCGCATACCGGCGAAGCCGCTCTCGTAGATCAGGTCCACAATCAGCTTCATCTCGTGTACGCACTCGAAGTACGCGTTCTCGGGAGCGTATCCGGCCTCAACCAGAGTCTCAAAGCCAGCCTTCATCAGCGCGCAAACGCCGCCGCACAGAACTGCCTGCTCGCCGAACAGGTCGGTCTCAGTCTCAACGCGGAAGGTGGTCTCAAGGATTCCGGCTCTCGCGCCGCCGATTCCCTGGCCGTAAGCCAGCGCCATGTCAAGCGCTTTTCCGGTGGCATCCTGATGTACCGCTACCAGGCAGGGGGTTCCTCTTCCTCTCTGGTACTCGCTTCTCACGGTGTGGCCCGGCGCCTTGGGAGCGATCATGGTCACGTCCACATCCTTCGGCGGAACGATCTGGCCGAAGTGGATGGCGAAGCCGTGTGCGAACATTAACATCATGCCGGGGCGCAGGTTGGGAGCGATGGACTCCTTGTACATAGCGGCCTGCTTCTCGTCGTTGATCAGGATCATGATCACGTCGGCCTTCTTGGTAGCCTCCGCAGCGGTGTATACCTCAAATCCCTGCTCCTCCGCCTTCTTCCAGGAACGGCTTCCCTCGTACAGTCCTACGATCACGTTGCAGCCGGACTCCTTTAAGTTTAACGCATGTGCATGTCCCTGGCTGCCGTAGCCGATCACAGCGATGGTCTTGCCTTCCAGCAGTGATAAATTACAATCTTCCTGATAAAAAATCTTTGGCATTACTTTATCCTCCTTATACCTCTTAAAAAAATATATGTTAAGGTAACAAAACCGACGACTCTCAGTCCGCCTTTGGCCGCCCCCTTAGCTCACTACGTTCATTTCCTATGTACCCGTCTACGGAAGGTAGCGGATATCCTCGGAGCCGCGCTCCAGCCCCGTCAGTCCGGTTCTGGCCAGCTCTAAGATCTCATAGTCCTCCAACAGGTTGATTAGCGCGTCCAGCTTGGACTGGTCGCCCGTCAGCATAACCGTCAGGGAATCCTTTCCCACGTCCACGATGGTGGCGCGGAAAATACTGGAGATCGCGCTGATCGATTGGCGGTCGGCAGCGCCTGCCCGCACCTTGATCATCATCAGCTCACGGTACACGGAGCGGTCGGGCTTCAGTTCCTTGATATCCCGCACATCCTCCAGCTTGTTCAGCTGATTCTTAATCTGTTCCAACACCGTCTGATCGCCCAGGGACACCACGGTCATTCTGGAATACCGCGGGTCCGCGGTGACGCCCACGGTCAGACTCTCAATATTATAGCCGCGCCGGCTGAACAGCCCGGCCACTCGGGCCAGCACACCGGCGGTATTATCAACCAGCAATGACAATACGATTCTGTCATCCATTTTCATCCCACCCTCTCAATTGCAATGCCTCGACAGCAGTCACATTAATATAGTAATTTCAATCATAACAACCATTGTTCTATTTGTCAATTGCATAATGGGAATGGTTATTATGAATACAAGTTATGCCTTCACAGAATTATAACGTTAAAAGCAGCTGTTCCAAGTCGGAAACCGTCTCCGCCACCGCCATGGGCCTGCAGGCCTCAAACTCCTGGCGGCTGCCGTAGCCGTAGAGCACGCCCACGCAGTCCATCGAGACTTCCCTGGCGCCAAGCACGTCGTGCTCCCGGTCGCCCACCATCACCGCCTTCGCCACATCCTCCGGTCCGTCCAGGCCCGCGCGCGCTAAAACATACCGGATCACGTCCGCCTTTTTCCCCCGGGTCTCTTCAAAGTCATCCCCTCCGATGATCTCAAAAAAGCCGTCCAGCCCAAAATGCTTTAAGATCCGCTCCGCAAATACCTCCGGCTTGGAGGTCGCCACAAAGAGGTGCTTTCCGGCATCCCGAAGCCGTTCTAACATCTCCCGGATGCCGGGGTACTCAATGTTTTCACTCCATCCCCGTTCCGAAAAATACTCCCGGTACACAGGGACGGCCTCTCTGGCCTTCTCCGGTGAAAAGCCGTAAAACCGCTCAAAGCTGTCCGATAGGGGCGGCCCGATAAAGGGGCACAGGCTGTCCAGGTCATCCACCTGGATTCCATAGTGATTCAGCGCGTGGCGCACGCTTTTCGTGATTCCCTCCTTGGGGTCCGTCAGCGTGCCGTCCAGATCAAACAAAATAAATTCCTTCACATTTCCTTCCTCCACCTCATAGTCTTCCGGCCTTAAACGCGGCCATCATCTCGTGCCCGACGCTGATGCACGGGCTGTAAAGCTCCACCTGGTCTCTGGTGTACCACCCCGCCTCGGAGAGCTCTTCCTCCTCCAGCCGTATGGTGTCGTCCCCGTCCAGCTCCGCCGTGAACCCGATCATCTCCGTGTCGGAGAAGGCCCAGGGCTGGCTCTTGTAATAGCGGATGTTCTTGACCTTAAGGCCCACCTCCTCCATCACCTCCCTGCGGACGCACTCCTCAAAGGTCTCGCCGATCTCCACATACCCGGCGATCAGCGCAAACCTGCGGTAGGTGCCGCGGGCGTACTTGGACATGAGCAGCTTGTCCCCGTTTTTGATGGCCACAATCACCGCCGGGCTGATCTTCGGGTACTCGGTCTGGCCGCAAGCCGGGCAGACCATGGCCCGCTCCTTTGCGCTGGGCTCCATCCGCTCACCGCAGCGGCCGCAGAACTTCCGGCTCTCCCTCCAGCGGTAAATCTGGCTGCCCGTGATCCCGGCGAAGGCCTGGTCCATGGGCTCGAAATCCCGGAAAATCTGCAGTCCCTCCATCCGGTAGCCGCCAAACTCCGGCACCGCAAGCTGCGGCGCACGGAAATAGGCACGGCTGTCGATGGAGAAGAGGTACTCCAATCCCTCCCCGCCGTCAGGCAGATCTGCCGAAAGCTCCCCCACCGTCGGGATCACCAGCCGGTCCCCATCCTGGCGCAGCAGTACCTTATTGTACTGGTAATAAAGCAAAAAATCCCCGTCCTCCGGCTTTTGCTGCCGAAAGGCGGGATCAAATTTTTTTGGTGCTATCTCATGTATCATTGTGTTACCCGCTTTCCCTCATCCCGGCTGCCTGGCGGTCTTTGCAGCGCCGGATTGTTCAATATTTTTACTATTATAGCACAGAACCGTGCGGGCGTACAGTTTTAGTTTTCCGGTTTTTCGTGGATTGTGACCTGAAGCTTCTTGCAGATTCCCAGACTCAGCACGCCCAGGAGCGACTTGCCGTCCACCATGCAGCTTCCCAGGGACACGTCCACGTCGGAGGGCCAGCGCTCCGCCTTGTTGACAAAGCGCTGTACGTCCTCCAAAGAATGAAATACCACTTCCTGCGTTATCATCGATTTAATTCCTCCTGCCTGAATGAATTTCTGCCTGGAGTATTCCCCGCCCGGCAGCAATTTATTCAGGAAAAAGTCACTAAAATCGCGGAAGCCGCAGATATTTTTTGAAATTCCAGCGCCGCAGCTTGCTGAAGCCCAGATAGTACACCACGAATGACAGGGAGGTGATGGTCCAGGTCAGCGGGTAGCTGAAGGCCGCGGTGAGAATATGTGGACGCAGCGGCAGCGCCACGATGATCCACAGAACACGGACCGCGCAGATCCCGATGCCCGTGATCACTAACGGCATCCACGCGTCCCCGACGCCGCGCAGCGTTCCGGAGAGAACCTCGATAGCGATGTAGGTGATAAAGCACGGCACCATGAAATACAGCAGCTCCATGCTGATGCGGCGCACCTCCTGGTCGCCGGTGAACAGATCCACCAGCATGTATCCGCCAAAGTACAGCGCGGTCCCCACGATGGCGGTCAGCGCGACGCCGATGCCCATGCAGGCCCCGGCGCCCTTGCGCACCCGGTCAATCCGCCCTGCGCCGTAATTCTGGCCCACAAATGTGGTGGCTGAGATTCCCAGCGCGCTGATCATCATCCAGAACAGGCCGTCCACTTTGCTGTATGTAGCCCAGGCGGTCACATTGTCCGTGCCCAGCGTGTTCACGCCGGTCTGGATAATCACGTTGGACACATTGTACATGACGGACTGCATGCCGGCGGGAAGGCCGATGCGCACAATCCTCCGGAGCATCCTCCGGTCGATGCGCACCATCTTCCACTCCAGCCGGTAGATGTCCTTCGTGCGCATGAGGCAGGCCGTCACCAGGATGGCGCTGACGCACTGGGACATGATGGTGGCCAGGGCCGCGCCGGCCACTCCGATCCGCAGAAACACCACGAAAAACAGATCCAGCGCGATATTTACAAAGCAGCTGATGATCAGAAAATACAGCGGCCGCTTGGAGTCACCGATCGCGCGCAGAATGCCCGCCCCCATGTTGTAGAGCAGGTTGGCTACGGTTCCGATAAAATATATGCGCAGATAGATCATGGAATGGCTCATCACGTCGTCCGGCGTCCTCATGGCCATCAGCGCGGGCTTAGCACCTATGATTCCGATTGCCATCATCGCCAGGCCGCCCAGAATGGAGAAGGCCACCGAGGTGTGAACCGCCCAGTGCACCTTGTCGGCCTTACCGGCCCCGTAATACTGGGAGATAACCACCGTGGCGCCGCTGGATAAGCCCACAAAAAATCCCACCAGCAGATTGATCAGGGAGCTGGTGCTGCCGCCCACCGCGGCCAGGGCCTCCTTGCCCACAAAGCGGCCCACCACCATGGCGTCCGCCGTGTTGTAAAGCTGCTGGAAAAACGTACCAAACAAAATAGGGAAAAAGAAAAGCAACAGCTGTCCAACGATGCTGCCGTTCACAATCTTGTTGTTCGCGGCAGCGCCACCGGCTGGCTCCTGCTGTTTCATCTCCTGCTCTCTGGAATTTTCAACTGCATTCATCTCTCACTTACCCTGCCCGTTATCATATTCTTCAGGCAGCGCGCCCGTTTTTTTGCGGTTGTCCCCGCTTTTTCGGGCGCGCTCTCCTCCTCGCTTCCTGGTATATCAGGGGCAATATACCCCGTCTGTTCTATGGTTCCTGTCCCTCGGCCTTGTCGGAGCCCGCCACCTCGGCGATAGTCTTCACCAGGCCGGCGATGCCCTGAATCTCAGAGGGGATGATAATCTTTGTGGCTCTGCCGTTGGCCGCCGCCGCGAACGCCTCCAGGCTCTTGATCTGAAGCACCGCCTGGTCCGCACCCGCTTCCTTGATGTAGCGGATACCTTCCGCCTGAGCCATCTGCACGGTGCGGATCGCCTCCGCCTGGCCCTCGGCCTCCTTGATCTTCTTCTCCCGCTCCGCTTCCGCGCGCAGGATCGCGGCCTCCTTCTCAGCCTGGGCGTTTAACACCGCAGACTCCTTGTGGCCCTCAGCCACCAGGATCATGGACTTCTTCTCGCCCTCCGCCCGGAGGATGGATTCACGGCGCTCGCGCTCCGCCTTCATCTGCTTCTCCATTGCCTCCTGGATCGCCGCCGGGGGCATAATGTTCTTGAGCTCCACGCGGGTCACCTTGATTCCCCAGGGATCCGTGGCGATGTCCAGGGATTCCTGCATCTTCGCGTTGATCGTCTCGCGGGAGGTCAGGGTCTCATCCAGCTCCAGATCGCCGATAATGTTTCTCAGCGTTGTTGCCGTCAGGTTCTCAATGGCCTGCAGCGGGCGCTCCACGCCGTAGGCGTACAGCTTGGGATCCGTGATATAATAGAACACAACCGTATCGATCATCATGGTCACGTTGTCCTTGGTGATCACGGGCTGGGGCGGGAAATCCTCCACCTGCTCCCTTAAATCCACCTTCCGGGCCACCCGGTCGATGAAGGGTACCAGAAAGTGGAGTCCTACGCCGTAGGTCCCCTGGTACGCGCCAAGCCGTTCCACAACCAGCGCCCGCGCCTGGGGCACGATGCGCACGCAGGAGGACACGATGCCAAGCACCACCACCATGATAATAATTACAACAAAAAACGTTCCTAAACCGGCAAAAAACATACTTTTTCTCCTTTCACACCTGTCACTTCGCCTCTATGCTTTTACCATCAGCTTTGCTCCGCTGATCGACGCGACCTCCACCAACGTTCCGGGTTCAAAGGTCTGACCGTCCGCCTGCGCTCTGGCAAGCCAGGTCTGCCCGTTGATCACTGCCGTGCCCGTCCCTGCGGTGTTGTCGACCCGCTCCTTCACAACGGCCTTCTGTCCAACCAGACCGTCCACATTGGTCCTCGTCTTCTTCTGCCGGATATAGCCGGCCGCCGCGGGGCGCACCAACAACAGCAGAATGAAGGATACGAGCACAAACACGGACAGCTGCGCCTTGACGCCGAATCCCACCGCATAGACCGCCAGAGCCGCCAGGGAACCTCCCGCGAACCAGATGCTGGTCAGCGCCGCCGTAGCCGCCTCGATCCCCAAAAACACGAGGAATGCGATCATCCAATAGACTGCTACCATACAGAATCCCCTCCTTTCCCGAATTTGATTCCATTCTATCATGAAACACTTTAAAAACCAATCATAGGATTGTAAATTTCAGCTTTTCTTAATATAATCGTAATGCAGAACTCATGCAAACAACGGGTTTACAGGGTATTTGTGACTTTATTGTGTCTAATGGCAGGATATAAGATCACCAGTGCCTGCTTTTCTCATATTCTTTGACCAACTTTTGCCACAGCCGCTCAAAACCCTCCATGTCTGTCTTCGGCTCCCCCTCGGCCATCACCTCAGTCTCTGCTTCCTCAAATTCCCGCAGGATGTCATCATCCGAAACGCAGTACAATTGCTGCAATAATTTATCGATTGGATGTGTCATTTAATCGCCTCCTTTCATATTACAAAATATAATACTTTTTATAATATATCTTTGTCAATATCCATAAAATATAATTTATATTATATGGAGGTGCTGCGTGTGGATAAGAAATTTGTTGTTCGTCCTAAAACAGATGACGGAAAGGTCATAATGACAATCAGGATAGACCGCGAATTGCAGGAAAAGTATGATGAGTTGGCCGGGAAAAGCAATCGCTCGCGAAATGAGCTGGTTTGTATGGCAATGAAATACGCTCTCGAGAATTTAGAGTTTATCGAATAGAAAAGACGGGCTGCCGGAGGAACCGGTAGCCCGCTAATTTTTGTCTTAACAATAGCAGAATAAGAGGACTAAATTAATCCCAAATTAAAAAGTAGCGCCATTTCTGTTATTTTGGTTATGTTTAATCCGCTATGCCAGAATCAGAAAATGTGCCGAGAGATTTTCCATCTGCATAAAAATATGTTTTTCTCTCATAATGCAAGCGATCCTGTTCATCAGATCGGAAGAGCGTCGTGTAGGGAAAG
>USJW01000002.1 GCA_900555045.1 uncultured Clostridium sp.
GGGATATGATCAAGGTGCTTCTGCTGAATGAGATATTTCGCCGCAGGTGCAGAAACGGGATTTGTACGTTTTGACAGGTAGGGCGCTTATTTACCGGCAGATAATCTAGCGGATAATTGGATTGGCTCTGACTTTCTATATTTATTCAACCGGCGCCCTCCGGTGTCTCTCTTGTCAGCAGATTTGGCTTGCTGGACGCCGGGCGCTGGGGCGCCGGCTGTCTGAGTGCGGTCCGAACATAGAAAATAAATAAAATTTCGAAAAGATTAAGTTGTAGTTTTTGCGGTTATTATATAAAATAGATATAGCCTTAGACAGGTGTTTTGTAAAAAAATGTAAATAATTGAGAATATGGGGTTTTCGGAAGAAAACCCCATCAATCACATATTGAGAAGGACCGCATACATTTATGAAGAGAACATTAAAGAAAGTCGGTATACTGGCAGTTGTTTTTATTGTGTCAGCTGTCATTTATTTTGTTGCCGCTCAGAATACGATGGAAAAAGAAAATACTGTATACACGGCGATGAGTGAGCCCACTCTGCCGGTGATTTACCCGCAGGTGGAGGGACGGGAAGTCAACGCGATGCATGGTTATCTGCAGGATATGGGGAATCAGGTGGCACGGGATTCGATCACGGTGCTGCCTGAGAACCGTGCCCTGCAGCTTCGCATCCGCTCTTACGGCAATACGATCTCCGGGATCAGCTATGAGGTGAGAAGTCTGTCCCTGGACCGGCTGGTGGAACAGACCAAGGTGGAAGCCTGGGAGACGGACGGGGATGAGATTGCGGTAACGCTTCCGATCCAGAATCTGCTCACGCAGAACCGCCCGTACCTCCTGAGGCTCTCGCTAAATACGGGGGAGAAGGAGATCCGCTATTATACGCGGATTATGTGGGCGGACAACCACTATGCCGCGGATATGATGACTTTGGCGGAGGAATTCTCGCGGAAGTCCCTGAATTATGAGGAGGCGCGCTCCCTGGTCTCTTACCTGGAGACAAGCCCGACGGAGGACAACAGCTCCCTGGGACATGTGACGATCCGCGCCAGCTTTAACCACCTGACCTGGGACGGTTTGCAGGTTGAGATGCTGGGGGAACCGGAAGTGTCGCTGCGGGAGTTAGACGGGACCATGGGCCAGGTGACGGTGGCTTACCAGGTGAAGCTCACGGACAGCGAGGGCATGAGCAGCGTCCTGGACGTGGAGGACAATTACACGATGCGCTGGAATGAGCAGCGAATCTATATGATGGACTATGAGCGCACGGCCTGCCAGCGGTTTTCGCCCAACAGCAAGAGCTTCAGCGGAAAGCGCATTCTGCTTGGGATCACGGACGACGACCGGGTGCGGACGAAGAAGAGCCCGAATTCGCGGTTTATTGTCTTTAAGACGGGGCAGGAGCTCTGGAGCTATGACCAGACGGAGAAAGAGATCGTGAAGGTTTTCAGCTTTGAGAGCGACAAGGATGACGGCGTGAGAAGCCGCTACGACAGCCATGATCTGCAGATTCTCTCGGCGGAGGACAACGGGAATGTGACCTTTTTGGTGTACGGGTACATGAACCGGGGCGCCCACGAGGGAAATATGGGCGTGGCTCTGTATGTGTTTAACCAGGAAAAGGATACGATTCAGGAGCGGTTTTTTATCCCGGCCGCGCGGCCGTTTGAGATGGTGAAGGAGGATGTGGAGAAGCTTTCCTACCTGAGCGCCAACGGCATGATGTATCTCCTGTTGGACGGGACGGTTTACGGGATTGATCTTCGGAGCAATGAGTCCATGGTGGTGGCGCAGGGGCTGACGGACGGAAGCTACGGCGTCAGCGAGGACGGAAGCCGCCTGGCATGGCAGGAGGGGAGCGATCTCTACCGCTCGCCCAGATTGCACCTGATGGATTTTAACACCGCGCAGAAGCAGGAGATCGTGGGAAGCGTGGACGACTATGTCCGGGTTCTGGGATTTGTTGGAAATGATTTGATCTACGGGCTGGGAAATACGGGAGATATCTGGTCGGTGAACGGGCGGGTGCGCGATCTGCCCATGTACGCCATGTACATCATGGGGACGGACATGCAGATTGTCAGCCAGTATCAGAAGGATGGCGTCTACATCTCGGGCGTCGCCGTGGAGGACGGCAGGATTCACATGAAACAGCTGGCCAAGGTGGGAAGTCAGGATTATGTCTTCCAGAGCAATGACACGATCGTGTGCAATGAGAAGTTTGGCGTGGACCCCTTAAGCGGGATTGGCTGGTTCGCATCCCAGGAGAAGGGAAAGCTGTATTTTGTGCAGGCGGACCAGGAGCTTAATGGGGATAAGGTGAAGGTGCGCGCGCCGAAGACGATCTCCTACGAGAACACGGGCGCTCTGGAGCCGGTGAAGGCGAACCAGGCGGACTCCCAGATGACGTTCTACGCGTACGCGCTGGGGCATTATATCGGCTCCTCGCGGAATTTTAAGGAGGCTGTGGACATGGCCTACGAGCACATGGGGCTGGTGGTGGATGAAAATCAGAATATTGTATGGGACCGCATAAGCAAGCGGCCGATCGTCAATATCAAGGATCCCATGGCAAAGGCCAACAAGATTATAAGCTATCTGAACGAGTTTACGGTGAGCCAGGAGTATGAGGGCGGACTTCTGATGGTGGATGCGAGGGAGTGCAGCTTGAGCCAGGTGCTGTACTTTATTGACAAGGGAACGCCGGTGGTGGCGTATGTGGAGGCGGGAAAGTATGTCCTGCTGTCCGGCTATGACCAGTACAATGTGACGATCTATGACCCGGAAACCCAGGAGAGTAAGAAGATGGGACAGAATGATGCGACGGCGTATTTTGATGCGCTGGGCAATGATTTTGTCTGTGGAAAGATTGTCCAGTAATCGACAGAAATGGCCTGAAAACGCGGTTTTACGGGCTGTCCGGCGGTTAAAACCAAGCCTTTTGCTTTACAAATGGGATTCTTATGGTATAATCATAGGAGATGTAAATAAATTATGAATAATTTTTAAAGAAATTATTAGGATGGTTTGGCGTTAATCGGACTTGCGGGACAGACAGAAGTTCAGGCCGGATTGGATAATTGATATAGAGGTGTATTGATGGAACAGTATGTGATCAAAGGCGGGAACCCGCTGGTGGGCGATGTGACCATAAGCGGAGCGAAGAATGCCGCACTGGGAATTCTCGCAGCGTCTATAATGACAGATGAGGATGTGTTGATCGATAACCTTCCGGATGTGAGGGACATAAATGTGCTCCTGGAGGCGATCGAGGAGATCGGAGCCAGGGTGGAGCGGATTGACCGGCATACGGTGCGGATCAACGGCAGCAATATCCATGAGGTGGCCGTGGACGACGAGTATATCCGGAGAATCCGGGCGTCCTACTATTTTATCGGAGCGCTTCTGGGCAAGTATAAGAGCGCGCAGGTACCCCTTCCGGGCGGCTGCAATATCGGCAGCAGACCCATTGACCAGCACTTAAAGGGATTCAGGGCTCTGGGGGCAGAGGTGGTGATCGAGCGCGGCGCGGTGATCGCCCACGCCATCGACCTTGTGGCAGCTCATATTTATCTGGACGTGGTCTCCGTGGGAGCGACCATCAATATCATGATGGCGGCGGCTCTCGCAGAGGGACAGACCATACTGGAGAACGCGGCCAAGGAGCCCCACGTGGTGGACGTGGCCAACTTCTTAAACAGCATGGGCGCCAATATCAAGGGAGCCGGAACGGACACGATTCGCATCCGCGGCGTGGCGCGGCTTCACGGGACAGAGTATTCGATCATTCCGGATCAGATCGAGGCGGGGACCTTCATGTGTGCCGCAGCGGCGACCCGGGGCGATGTAATGGTAAAAAATGTAATTCCAAAGCACTTGGAGGCCATCTCGGCGAAGCTGATGGAGATGGGCTGCGAGGTGATTGAGTTCGACGATGAGGTGCGCGTGGTGGGCAAGCCCATGCAGAGGCACACCGACATTAAGACCCTGCCGTACCCGGGATTTCCCACGGATATGCAGCCGCAGATGACCGTCGCGCTGGCTCTGGCAAAGGGCACCAGCATGGTGACGGAGAGCATCTTCGAGAACCGGTTTAAGTATGTGGATGAGCTGGCCCGGATGGGCAGCAACATCAAGGTTGAGGGAAATGTGGCGGTGATCGACGGCGTGAGCGGGTTTACGGGCGCGCAGGTGAATGCGCCGGATCTGAGAGCCGGTGCGGCCCTTGTGATCGCGGGACTGGCGGCGGACGGATACACCGTGGTGGACGAGATCGGCTACATTCAGCGCGGCTATGAGTGCTTCGAGGAGAAGCTGCAGGGGCTGGGCGCGATGATCGAGCGCGTGGACTCTGAGCGGGATGTGCAGAAGTTCAAGATGAAGGTCGGATGACGAGACGGAAATGACAGGCGGAGACTGCAGAGAGGTGTAAAATGCAGTCTCCGCCTTTTTGAATGCAATGGGAATCACCACAACAAAAAATGGAAAAACAGAGACTTTTTACCGAAATTATATACACAATTATCCGCATATGTATTATACTGTCAGTGTAGAACCCGACTTGGGACAGGCGTTCGGGCCGGTTTTTTCGATGTCACTGGAAACAATTCAAGATAAGGAGGGAACGGATGAAGAGTAGTAGGAAACGCAGGGCGCTGTCTCTGTGGCTGACACTTGTGATGGTGCTCACGATGGCGCTTGGAGGCTCGTTCACCGCGTTTGCGGCGGACCATGACATTGTCGTTTTGTACACCAACGATGTGCACTGCGGCGTGGACGACAACATCGGCTACGCGGGTCTGGCGCTGTACAAGCGGCAGATGCAGCGGGAGACGCCCTATGTGACGCTGGTGGACGCGGGCGACGCGATTCAGGGAGCGCCCATCGGCACAATCTCGGACGGCGGCTACATCACCGAGATCATGAACAAGGTGGGATATGACTTTGCCATCCCGGGCAACCATGAGTACGACTACGGGATGGACCGTTTTCTGGAGCTGGCGGGGCAGCTGGCCTGCGGCTATACCTCCTGCAACTTTATGAATCTGCGGACCGGGACCACGGTGTTCGCGCCGTACCGCATATTTACATACGGGGACACGTCGGTTGCGTTTGTGGGAGCGACCACGCCGGAGAGCTTTACCAAGTCCACACCCGCCTATTTCCAGGACGCGGGCGGAAATTATATCTACGGGTTCTGCGAGGATGACAGCGGACAGGGACTTTACAATCAGATTCAGGCGGCGGCGGACAGCGCCAGAGGCGCGGGGGCGGATTATGTGATTCTCGTGGGCCATCTGGGCGAGAACGGGGTTACGGACCGTTGGAGCTCCGACCGCATCATCGGCAATACCCGCGGGATCGACGCGGTGATCGACGGGCACTCCCATGAGACGGTTCCGGGCAAGACCGTGAAAAATGCGGACGGAAGGGATATTCCGATCACCCAGACGGGGACGAAGCTCAAGGATATCGGAAAACTGACCATAAGGACCGACGGGACGATCACAACGGAGCTGGTCAGCGAGGTCCCGGCGGTGGATACGGCCAGGGACTATGTGGTGCAGAAGAATGATTCCCTGAGCCGGATTGCGGCGCGGGAGTTAGGCGACCCGAACCGCTGGATCGATATTTACAACCACAATCTGAACAAGCTTGGCGACCCCAATGTGCTCCCTGTGGGGCTTAGCATTGTGATTCCGGGCAGCTGCGTGGTGGAGGACGGCAAGGCGCTGGACTTTAGCACCAACCAGCTGATTAAGCAGATCCAGGGCAAGTACAATGAGACGCTTAAGGCGGTGATCGGGCACACGGACGTGGAGCTGACGGTCAACAACCCGGCGACCGGGGAGCGGGCGGTGAGAAGCGCAGAGACCAATCTGGGCGACCTCACGGCGGACGCGTACCGGGTGATGCTGGGGGCGGAGATCGGATTGTCCAACGGCGGCGGCGTGCGCGCCAGCATCAAGGCCGGAAATATTACCTTCAACGACGCCCTGGCCGTGTTCCCGTTCGGAAACATGGGCTGCGTGGTGGAGGTGACGGGGCAGCAGATTAAGGACGCGCTGGAGATGGCGGCCAGAAACTGCCCGGAGGAGAACGGTGGATTTCTGCATGTGTCCGGCATGACCTACACCATCGACACGTCCGTGAAATCCAGCGTGAAGCTGGACGACAAGGGCAATTTCACCGGCATTACCGGGCCTTACCGGGTGACGGACATCGCGGTGAACGGCGAGCCGCTGGATTTAAACCGAACCTACACGGTGGCATCCCACAACTATATGTTAAAGTCCGGCGGCGACGGCATGGCAATGTTTAAGGGGAGCAACGTGATTAAGGACGAGGTGATGGTGGACGTGGACATCCTGGCCGGGTTTATCAAGCGGCTGGGCGGCAACGTGGGCGCAGAGTACGCGAACCCGGCGGGGCAGGGACGGATTGCCATCCGGTAAAAATGTTAATGCACGAGATCCCCGGCTCCTGTATCTGTGTGGCCTTTGTGACGGAGGGAACGTTGTTCCACTCCCCGGAGTATCTCGAGGCGGGAAAGACGGAGTTCGGGAAGAATAAGAAAATAGATCTGTAAGTCCTGGCAAGGCTCACGGAAGAGCAAGGTATGTAGTGATACGTACCTTGCTCTTTTTGTGTTTGTCGGAGCACCGACATATAAAAGCTACATCCGTCAGGACATATTGCCTAAATAAATAAAAAAAATCATTTGTTTATTGACACTATGACTAATATATGATATATACATATTAGATGTACAACAACTAACAAGTAAAGCCGGCAGAACACCTGTTGTTTGTTGAATGTGATTAACCAAGAGAGAAGGAGGCGGTTTTTATGGGAGCGCAGGCTGGGGATAACGACGGTTTGAGCTTGGCACAGTTGGTATGGATTGGTGTTGGACAGGTAATTGGTGTGGGTGTGGTAACGATTATCGGCTCCGCATTGGCGGCTTCCGGGCGTTCTGCATGGATTGCGTACATGGTCGCGGTGTTTTTGGGGATGTTTAAGGTGGTGCCGATCCTGTTTTTCAGTGCAGTGATGAAAATACAGGGAGGCAACTACGGGATTGTCACCAGGGCCCTGGGAGACCGGATGGGCGGGCTTTTGACAATCGCGTCGGTGTGTGCCTGGGTGGTGAGAGGAACGGCTGTGGTGGCGCTGGGCGTGTATGTGCACTCGGTGTTCCCGACCGTGGCTGCGGGCCTCGCCAGTGTGGTTATCTGGACGATCCTGGTTGTGATCAATTTGTTTGGAATCAACGCCATGGCGAAAATTCAGAGTCTGGCGACGCCGCTGTTGCTGTTCGCGCTGTTGCTGTTCTCCGTCATCGGCGCCACAAAGATTCCGGCGGGAAATTTGAGCTTCTCAAACCCCGATTTTATGACCAACGGAGCGGGCGGCTTCGCGACAGCGGTAGTGCTTTTGGTGTACTCCTGCTACGGCCAGTCGATGGTGGTGAACTACAGCGCACAGGCGAAAAATCCCACGAGAGATGTGCCGAAGGCGATGTTGATTGCAACCTTAATTATTATGGTTATTTACACAGCGGTTGGGTTTACCGCGGCGAATGTGCTTCCGCTTGCTGAGATTGCGGGACAGCCGTTAACCGGGACCGCGAAGGCGATTCTTCCGGGAGCCCTGTTCGTGTTCTTCATCGTGGGCGGGCCGATTATGGCGCTTCTCACCACCTGCAACTCCGGCATCAGCGCCAACAGCATGCCGGTTGCGATTGCGGCGAGAGAGGGCTGGCTGCCTGAAATTTTCTGCAGACTCAACAAACACGGCGTGCCGTGGTTCAACTACGTGTGTATCTGGCTGATCGGTATTTTCCCGATCGCGATGAAAATGTCCATCGCGCAGATCACCAATTTCGTGCTGGTGATCCAGAGCCTGCAGAACATTATGATCGTGCTCTCGGCGTTCCAGCTTCCGACCAAGTTTAAGACAGACTGGGAAAAGTGCTGGCTGCACATTCCGAATGGACTGTTCTATGTGATCATGACGATCTCCGGGCTGTTTGAGCTGTATATTGTGTGGAACTCTTTAAAGAACCTGACACCGGTATTAGTGGGTATCAACCTGGTGACGCTGGCGTTCGCAATTATATTTGGCCTTTACAAGGTGAAAAACGGAAAGATTAAGAGAATTGAGGAATAGTCCATTTAAAACGTTAAGAGGAGGAATAAGCAATGAAAGTGACAAAGATTGACATTTACTTACTGGATGCGGGCGCGCAGAGAGCCAGCAGAAAGCCGGTGTGCTGCAGAATCTACACGGACGAGGGGATCTACGGCGACGGGGAAGCGGGCGTTGCGTACGGCGTGGGCGCAAGCGGCGCGTTCGGCTGCCTGGAGGATCTGTCCCACATGATTATCGGAAAAAATCCCTTCGAGGTGGAGAAAATCTGGGAGATGATGTTTAAGGAGACCTTCTGGGGCTTAAACGGCGGAGCAATTTTCTACGCGGCCATGAGCGCCATCGACATCGCCCTCATGGACATCAAGGGGAAGGCCTTAAATGTGCCGGTGTATGAGCTGATCGGCGGGCGCCAGAACGACAAGCTGCGCTGCTACGCGTCCCAGCTGCAGTTCGGCTGGACCAGCATGATCGGCCCCTACGGAAAGACCGAGGACTATGTAAAGATCGTGAAGCACGCCATGTCGGAGGGGTATACCGCGGTGAAGATCGACTTTGTATCCTACGACAGGGACGCAAAGCCCACCTCCTTAAAGCAGACGGAGCGGTTTATCTCACCGGAGCTGTACGAGATGGTGGAGGAGCGGATGGCGGCGATCCGCCAGGAGTGCGGCAACATCGATCTGATTGTGGAGAACCATGACAGGACCAACACCATATCCGCGATCCGAATCGGCGAGCTCTGCGACAAGTACCGCTGCTACGCCTACGAGGAGACCACGGGCCCCTTAAATTCCAAGCTGCACCGCAATATTTACAACAAGGTGAAAACTCCGCTGGCAGAGGGCGAGCGCGTGTTCACCAGATGGGGGTATGTGCCGTTCTTCGAGGACGGGACGGTCCAGCTGATCCAGGCGGACGCCTGCAACTGCGGCGGAATCACCGAGACCAAGAAGGTGTGCGACATGGCGCATGTGTACGACTGCGGCGTGCAGATCCACGTGGCCGGCGGCCCGATTTCCACAGCCGCTTCCCTGCAGATCGAGACCGCGATCCCGAACTTCTCCATCCACGAGCACCACTTCAGAAGCACGCAGCCGGCCATCGCAGCGCTCGGAAAGTATGACTACCAGCCGGTAAACGGTTACTATGAGTGCCCGGATCTGCCCGGACTGGGGCAGGAGCTGTCCGATTTTGCCATTGAGACGGCCCTGAAGCATGTGACGGTCCAGTAACCGCCTGTATAAGCGATGATATTGGTGAAGCTCTGTGTCATATTGGCAGTCATCGTGGCAATCCTGCTGTTCAAGAAGCCCCTTTACGTGGCCATATTGGCGGGGATTGCCGCGGTGATCCTGCTTTGCAAAATTGATCCCGCGGCCGCGCTTGGCCTGACGGTGCGCGGGATCACCAACCGGGAGACCATCGTGGTGGTGGCGGTTCTGTATCTGATTACCTATTTACAGCGGCTCCTGGAGATGCGCGGGCAGCTCCAGGAGGCCCAGAGGGACTTGAACGGAATCTTCGGAAACCGGAGAATCAACGCCACGCTGGCGCCGGTGTTTATCGGCTTACTCCCGTCCGCGGCCGCGGTCAACATCTGCGCGGATATCGTGGACGACGCCTGCGGCGAGGATTTAAACCGGGATGAGAAGACCTTTGTGGCCAGCTATTACCGGCACATCCCGGAGTCGTTTCTCCCCACGTACCCGTCGGTGCTTTTGATGGCGGAGCTTAGCGGCGTGCCGCTCTCCGGCTTTGTCGGGGGGATGCTCCCGCTGGTGGCGGTCCTTTACGGGCTGGGGTATGTGTTTTATCTGAGAAAGGTTCCAAAGGTCACCGGGGAAGAATCCCCGTACGGCAGGCTTCAGAGCCTGAAACGTCTGTTCTCGCATCTGTGGTCCCTGTTTTTGATCGTGGCGCTGATTTTGGCGTTCAATCTTCCGATTTACCTGGCGGTCCTCGGCGTGATTGCCCTCAGCGTTTTCGTCTATCAGTTTCACTGGGCGGAGCTGCGGCCTGTGTTCCGGTCCGCCGTGGAGAAACAGATGCTGCTAAATTCGGTGCTGGTCATGGTGTTTCGGGAGTTTATCCAGTATTCCGGCACCATAGAGGCCCTTCCGAAGGCGCTCTCGGTTCTCTCCATCCCGCAGTACATGATCTTCGCGCTGATCTTTTTTATCGGGGCGTTAATGATCGGGAACAACGCGATTGTGGCCATGACCGCCAGCCTGGCGTTTGCCTCCATACCGGGGGCCGGAGTGCCGTTCGCGATTCTGCTCATCTCATTTACCTACGCGGCGATGCAGATATCGCCCACACATTACTGTCTGTTTATCGCCATCGACCATTTTCGCTCGGATTATGCGACTCTGGTCAAAAAGACAGTGTTACCTATTTTGGTATTCTGCGCAGCGGCGGTTGCCTACTACAATGTGCTGCTGCTCATCTAAATTCAGGCATTCTCCGAGAGGAGGGATTGCTGTGGAGTCTGAACATTTTAAAGATTACAGTGTCATCGAGGAACTGCTTAGGGACACGGTGATACCGGATATGTTTCCCGTGAGCCAGACGTTTTGCCGGGAGAAAATCCCGGACGCGGCGGCTGAGACCAGGCGGCTATTGCGGGAAAAAGGGCTGAGGGAGCTTGTGCGGCCGGGAATGACGGTGGCGGTCACCGGCGGAAGCCGTGGGATCGACAATATCTGTAGCATTCTGCGGGAGACCGTGGAATTTTTGAAGGAGCTGGGAGCGAAGCCGTTCATCGTCCCGGCCATGGGAAGCCATGGCGGGGCCACGGCCGAGGGCCAGCGGGAGGTTCTCACCGGCTACGGGATCACCGAGGAGTTTTGCGGCTGTCCCATCGTGTCGTCCATGGAGACGGTGAAAATAGGCACGGTGGTGGACGAGGGAAAGGAGCTGGAGGTTTTTATCGACCGCCATGCGGCTGAGGCGGACGGGATCGTGGTGGTGAACCGCGTGAAGCCCCACAGCGCGTTCAGAGGGCCGTATGAGTCGGGGCTCTTAAAGATGTTAAGCATCGGCCTTGGAAAGCAGGTGGGTGCCGACAGCATGCACCAGGACGGATTTAAGTATTTTAAGACGCGAATCCCGCTGTTCGGGAATTTTATCCGCACCCACACCAATGTGATGTTCGGCGTGGCGATTGTGGAGAACGCCTACGACGAGACGAACCGCATCGAGGTGCTGCGAAACGAGGAGATACCGGTGCGAGAGCCGGAGCTTTTAAAGTACGCGTTCAGCCTCATGCCCAGGCTTTTAGTGGACGAGGCGGATGTGCTGGTGGTTCAGGAGATCGGAAAGAACTTTTCCGGGAGCGGGATGGACCCCAACATCACCGGCAGCTGGTCCACGCCCTACGGCTCGGGCGGGTTAAAGAAGCAGCGGACGGCGATTCTGGATTTATCGGAGCTGTCCCACGGAAACGGCGCCGGGATGGGGCACGGGGACACGATCACCTTAAGGTTCTTCAACAAGGTGGATTTTCTGGCCACCTACCCCAACGCCCTGACGGCGACCACCACGCTTCCCGCCAAGCTCCCCATGGTTATGAAGGACGATGAGATGGCAATCAAGGGAGCCATCAAGGTCTGCAACGAGGTGGAGACAGAAAACCTGTGGGTGGTGCTGATTAAAAATACGCTGTCCATGGAACATATTTATCTGTCCAAAGCGTATCTGGGCCAGATTGAGCAGATTCCGGGTTTAAAGGCGGAGGGGCCGGCCGGTCCGCTGCCCTTTGACCCGGACGGGAATCTGACCGTATGGGACAGATAGCGGAACTATTGTGGTTTGATGAAAGGAGGAAGGCAGCACTGTGCTGCCGAAAACAAAATGAAAATTACAAAGATTGACGTCCTGCACTTAAAGACAAAGCTGAAAAATGGTCACTGGAGACCCATCGTCTGCCGTGTATACACGGATGAGGGGATCTACGGGGACGGCGAGGCCGCTCTGGCATACGGCGAGGCGCAGATTGCGGCCTACGGCATGGTGCAGAACCTGGCCAGACTGATTATCGGAATGGATCCGCTGGACACGGAGGTAATCTGGGATAAGCTGTACCGGAGCACCTTCTGGGGCCAGAACGGCGGACCGGTGATCTTTGCGGGAATCAGCGCCATCGACATCGCGCTGTGGGATATCAAGGGCAAATACCTGGGACTTCCCGTTTACAAGCTGTTGGGAGGCAGAAAGCGCGACAAGCTGCGCACCTACGCCAGCCAGCTGCAGTTTGGGTGGGGGCCGGAGATCATTCCCCAGAGAACGCCCGAGGACTATGCCAACGAGGGCAGAAAAGCGGTTGCGGAGGGCTATGACTGCGTGAAGTACGATTTCTTCACCTACCGTCCGGATTCCGGAAATTACGGGGACAACGACCGGATCGGCCTCTTGTCGCCGGAGTACCTGGAGATGTTTGAGTCCCGGGTGAAGGCGGTCCGCGAGGCCATCGGCCCCCATGTGGACATCATCATTGAGAACCACTCGTTCACGGACGCCCAGTCCTCCTCGCAGATCGGAAAGATCGTGAAGAAGTACAATATCTTCTACTTTGAGGAGCCCAGCACCCCGGTTCCCAGCCTGACCCGGTTTATCCACGAGGAGACGGGGATGCCCATCGCCACAGGGGAGCGGATTTACACCAGATGGCAGTACCTGGAGTACTTTAAGCTCAACGCCATCCAGGTGATTCAGCCGGATATCGGCACATGCGGAGGAATCTCCGAGGTGAAGAAGGTCTGTGACATGGCCTACGTGTTCGACGTGGGCGTTCAGGTGCACGCCTGCGGCAGCCCCATCTCCACGGCGGCGGCCATTCAGGTTGAGAGCGTGATCCCGAACTTTGTGATCCATGAGCACCATACCTACGCGCTGAGCCCGTACAACATTGAGCTGTGCAAGTACAATCTGCAGCCGGTGAACGGCAAGTTTGAGGTTCCGGACCGCCCGGGTATCGGAAATGAGCTGTCGGAGAAGGCGTTTGAGAACTGTGATATGGTGACGATTCAGTAAGTGAATTAAAAAATTGCCGCAAGCCTTAATCGGGTTTGCGGCAATTTTTTGTTGTCGTGTGAAGTGTTGACGCCGGCGCGGCCGGCGGGGTTCTGTGGCCGGTCACATGGATTCACGCGCCTTCAGCAGGATGTCCCAGTGCTTGAATTTTGCCCGGTAGCAGGCCTCGATGTCCTTTTTCTTTATGGCTTCCAGGATCTCCCGGTGAGAGTCCAACAGAATATCCGGGTTGTCGGGGTCGTAGAGAACCTCCGCGTTGTACTGCATGTTCTCGCGGATCAGCTGGTCCAGAGCCTCGGTCAGGCTGTGGATGAAGCGATTTCCGGACATGGACCAGATGGTGCTGTGAAACGCAGCGTCCACGGTGTGGAAGGCGTCGAAGTTCCGGCGGTACAGAATATCCTTCATCTCCTGGAACAGCGCTTCCAGGCGCTCGACCTTCTTGTCAAAGTCGGGCTGGCCAAACGCGGTATAGATACTGCCTACTTCCATGTAATACCGGAACAGCAGGATATCGTTGTTCTTGTTGGAAATCAGCTTCAGCTCAAACAGGTTGCTGAAATAGGGGTACATGTTGAAGGAGGTCACGTAGGTTCCTTCCCCCTGTTTTGTCTCTGTGAGTCCCAGGGCATTGGTGCGCTGGATGGCGGACCGCAGTGTCATCCTGCTGATTCCCAGAGTGGCCGCCAGCTCAGTCTCCGGCGGAATTTTGGAGCCCACCGGCCAGGCGCCGGTGAGGATGTTGTCGAGCACGTAGTCATATGCCTGATCAACGACTTTTTTAATTTTGTCCATTATGGAACACCTGTCTTCTATTATTTAGATGTACAACAACCTACATCTTCTATTACTTTAGGATAGTTTTAACGGAAAGTCAATAGCGCGGGGGCATTCAGCCATATTTTTGGAAAAACTTAGGAACAATCGCCGGGCCTCAAGGGCGCTGACGCGGCGATTTGCCATTGCAGTAATCCCGGATGAGTCCGATATAGTCCCTGGCATACTGCGGCAAATATCTGTTTTTTTGATACGCCGCGATGGTGGTGGTGAGCACCGGGAGTTTGCCGATGGACAGGCAGAGGCCGCCGCCCCCGCGCTCTGAGGCCACCTGGGAGAAATAGCTCTCCGGGGCGAAGGCCGCGCCCAGGCCGTCCATGGCCAGCTTGATGGACATTTCGCTGTTGCGGGTGTGAAGCAGCACCGGCGGGTTCATGGCGTAGTCCTTAAACAGGTTTAGGGCGATTCCGCCGGTGTTCTGGTCCGGGTAGAGCAGGATAAAATTCTCATCCGCGAACCGGGATAGGTCGATCCAGGGATGACGAAAGCCGGGCCGGGGCTCGGCCTCGCGGGCCAGCGGGTGGTCTGCGGAGAGGATCAGGACAATTTCTTCCTCCCTTAAAACCTGATAGTCCAATAATTTGGGAAACTCATGGACATTATAAAAGGTGAGGTCGATAAAGTGGCTCTTTAAGCTGGTCTCCGCCACGAAGTTGACCTCCTCCATCACGTTTAAGGTCACGTAGGGGTAGAGGCTGTGAAAGGACATGAGGGTGGGCAGAATCAGGGTGCTCCCCAGCATGATGGGGATGGCGATGTTTAGGCGCCCCTTCTCCCGGTGGGTCATGTCGTCGTACTCCCGGCTCCACTCGTCGCCGCAGGCCACGATGCGCTCCGCGTAGTACAGGTAGCGCTCCCCCATGTAGGTGGGAAAGTATCCGTTGTCCCTGCGGTTGAACAGCGGCGCGCCCAGGCGGTCCTCCAGATTTTTTAGGTATTTGCTGAGGGAGGGCTGGGAGATAAACAGGGAATCGGCGGCCTTTCCGATGCTCTTGTGGTGGGCGATGGCCAGGATGTAGCGGGCTTCTTTCAGTTCCATTTGCGGTTCCTCCTTTCGCGGCGGAGGGGCCTGTCGGACCCCTAAATAGATTTACTGCATAAAAAATATAGAATTTATGTATTTGACGTCTATTATATTACTTTTTATAATAATAGTAAAGAGTTAAATAAGGAGTATTAATAAATATTTATCAGCATGGAGTGTGAAGATCATGAAAAAGAGCAGTGCATGGATCATGCTGGTGCCCGGCCTGGTTATTCTGCTGGTGTGCCTGGCCATCCCCCTGTTGCGGGTGTTGGCGCCGAGTATTTTTGACGGGGAATACCCCTTCAGTTCCTATGTGGGATTTTTTAAGGACGAGTATTACCTGAAAATATTCCTGCGCACGGTGAAGATCGCCGTGATCACCACCGCAGTGTGCATGGTGGGCGGAATCCCGACCGCCTACTTCATCAGCCGCTGCGACAAGAAATGGCGCGGGCTTCTGTTGGCCGCCTCCATTTTCCCCATGATGACCAACTCCGTGATCCGCAGCTTTGCCTGGATCAACATCCTCGGGAGCAACGGGATCATCAACAAGCTTCTGACTGCGCTTGGGTTTATCGACAAGCCCATGAAGCTTCTGTACACGGATTTCGCCATCATCATCGGCTCCATCTACCTGTTCCTGCCGCTGATGATCGTGACCGTGACCGGCGTGATGGAGAACATCGACGACGACATGATGGAGGCGGCACAGAGCCTGGGAGCGGCGCGCATGGAGGCGTTCATGAAGGTGATCTTCCCCATGAGCCTGCCGGGCATCATCGTGGGCGGAATCCTGGTGTTCACGGGAACGCTGACCGCCTACACCACGCCCCAGCTGTTGGGCGGCAACTCCAACATGGTGATGGCGACCCTGATCTACCAGCGGGCCATGTCGGTCAGCGACTGGACGGGCGCTTCGGTGATCGCGTTCATCATGATTATTGTGACGCTGGCCGTGATCAAGGGCTTCAACGCCCTGGCCGCGAGACTGGACAGGAGAGGTGAGAACTATGCGTAAGAACAAGCTTTTGACCGCGTACGCGGTGCTGGTATTTGCCTTTTTGATGATCCCCCTGGCGATCATCACGGTGACCGCCTTCGGCGGGGGGAGCGCCATCACCTTCCCCATCGATTCCTTCTCCACCAAGTGGTTCGCCAACGTGTTCGCCTTAAAATCCTTCCGCAAGTCCTTTGTGACCAGCCTGGAGGTGGCGTTCCTCGCAACCTTCATCGCGCTGCTAGTGGGAATTCCGGCGGCCTACGCCCTGGCCAGAGCCGGGTTAAAGGGAAAACAGATGTTAAAGTCCATTTTCCTGTCGCCCACCATCGTGCCAGGCATCGTGATCGGCTTCATCCTGTACCAGTTTTTGATTCTGACCTTGAGAATCCCGGTGTTCGTCAGCCTTCTGGCCGGACATTTCATGGTGACGCTGCCCTACGTGATCCGCGTGGTGGGCTCGTCCATGGAGCAGTTCGACTTCTCCATCGAGGAGGCGGCCTGGAGCCTGGGATGTCCCAAGGGGACGGCGTTTTTCAAGGTGGTTCTGCCCAACGTGACCTCGGGAATCTCCTCCGCCTTCATGCTGGCGTTTATCAACTCCTTTAACAATATCCCCGTGTCCATGTTTCTCTCCGGGCCGGGCGTCAGCACCTTTCCGTCCACGCTGATGAACTATATCGAATATAATTATGATCCGACGGTGTCGGCCGTATCCGTGCTTTTGATGGCGGCCACGGTGATTATCATGGTAATTGTTGACAGGACGCTGGGCATCGCGGCCCTTGCGAAATAAGAGGGGAGAATAGACATGGCTTTCATGAGTTTAAATCAGATCGATGTGAGTTATGACCGGAAGAGACAGATTTTAAAGGGCCTGAGCCTGGATGTTAAGAAGGGGGAGTTGGTTTCCCTCCTGGGCCCCAGCGGCTGCGGCAAGTCCACCACGCTGCGGGTGGTGGCGGGCTTTATCGATCCCCAGGGCGGAACCTTCACGCTGGACGGGGACGACATGACCAAGGTGCCGGTGCACAAGCGGAATTTCGGCCTGGTGTTCCAGAGCTACGCCCTGTTCCCGCACCTGTCGGTCTACGACAATGTGGCGTTCGGCCTTCGGACCAGAAAGATGGACAAGGCGGTGATCGACCGGAAGGTGAACGAGATTCTTGAGGTGTGCGGGCTGACCGAGTTTAAGGACCGGTTCCCCAAGCAGATGTCCGGCGGGCAGAGGCAGCGCGTGGCCCTGGCCCGGGCGCTGGTGATCGAGCCGAAGCTGTTACTCCTGGACGAGCCGCTGTCCAACCTGGACGCGAAGCTGCGGCTGTCCATGCGGGTGGAGATCAAGCGGCTTCAGAAGAAGCTGGGAATCACCACGCTGTTCGTCACCCATGACCAGGAGGAGTGCTTCTCCATCTCGGATAAGGTGGCGGTGATGAACGGGGGCGTGATCGAGCAGTACGACACGCCGGAGAATATTTACAGCAGGCCCGCCACGGAGTTTGTGGCCCGGTTTATCGGGTTTGAGAACTTCCTGGAGCTTCAGAGGGTGGATGAAAACACCTACCGGGCGGCGGATGGGAGCACCTTTGCGGTGGACATGGAGTGCGGCGGCGAGAATTTTGCCGGGACCATCCGCCCGGACGACATAAGGCTTGCCCAGGATGGACAGACCGAAAATGTCATCCAGGGCACCGTGGGCGTGCGCACCTTCCTGGGGAAGAGCTACCAGTACGAGGTGAACACCGCCGCCGGGGTGATCAAGGTGAACACAGAGACCTCCCAGGTGTTCGGGGAGGGCGATACGGTGAAGCTGTATCTTCCCAAGGATAAGCTGGTGTTGGTGAGAAGATAAAAAATAAGAGAAAGAGGAGAGCAGAGATGAAAAAAACACTTGCACTTGCGCTTTGCGCGACCATGGCACTGACGGCATGCGGCGGAGGGGCGTCCTCCGGGGATAACCAGGCCAAGGGGGATTCCAAGCAGAAGCTGGTTCTGTCCACCTTCGGGCTCAGCGAGGATATCTCCGCGGAGGAGGTGTACGCGCCCTTCGAGCAGGAGTTTAACTGCGAGATCGTGACGGAGACCGGCGGGGCGAATGACCGCTACACCAAGCTGTCCGCGGACAGCGAGACCCCCATCGACGTGATCGAGCTGTCCCAGGCCATGACCGCCAAGGGAATCGCGGAGGGGCTGTTTGAGGATGTGGATTTGAGCAAGATCGAGAATGCGGCGGATCTGATCGCGGCCGCCAAGACCATGGCCGAGGCGGGCCAGGGCGTGGCGTACACCATGAACAGCATCGGAATCATGTACAACCCCGATGTGGTGGGCTTTGAGATCAAGAGCTTTGACGATCTGTGGGATTCCCGCCTGGAGGGAATGGTTTCCATCCCGGAGATCACCACCACCTTCGGACCGGCGATGGTTTACATGGCAAGCGACCACGCGGGCGTGGATATCAAGAGCGACAACGGCGAGGCGGCCTTTGCGGCTCTGGCGGAGCTGAAGCCCAACCTGGTGAAGACCTACGCCAAGTCCTCCGACTTAATCAACATGTTCACCTCCGGCGAGGTGGCTGTGGCGATCGTGGGCGATTTCGGCGTTCCCACCATCCAGCAGGCGAATCCGGGCCTGGTGTACGTGACGCCGGACATCACCTACGCCAACTTCAACACCATCAGTATTACCAAAAATTGTAAGAATAAGGAGCTGGCCTACGCGTACTTAAACTACCGTCTGAGCCAGGAGCTTCAGACCAAGACCGGAAAGGCGTTAAACGAGGCCCCCACCAACAGCAAGGTGAGCTTCACCGAGGAGGAGTCCAAGAACATGACCTACGGGGAGAAGGCGGCCAACGCGAAGGTGTTAGACTACTCCTTCGTGAACCCGCTGTTAAACGACTGGATCGACCGGTGGAACCGCACCATTAACAACTAAAGGAAGAGTGACTGATGAGAGCTGATTTCGTGATTAAAAACGCCTGGGTATTCATGACTTACAGGCAGTGTTTTGAGAAGCGGGATGTGGCGGTTGCAGGGGAAAGGTTTTATTGCGTTTCCCCTGCAATTTCATATCCGGGGGCGAAGACCGTGGACGGGAGCGGGATGTACCTGATCCCGGGACTGATCGATATCCACATGCACATCGAGAGCTCCATGACCTATCCACAGGAATTTTCCCGAATCACCATGCCCTACGGGGTGACGACGGTTGTGGCGGACGCACATGAGATCGCCAACGTGTTCGGGCTGGAGGGAATCCGGTTTTTTATGGACCAGGAGACGGAGCAGGACATTTTTTACGCCATCCCGTCCAGCGTGCCGGCCACCAGTGAGCGGCTGGAGACGGCGGGTGCGGCCATCCGGGAGGCGGAGGCGGAGGCGCTGGCAGCGGACCGGCGGGTGCTCTGCCTGGGCGAGGTGATGAATTTTAAGGACCTGACGGCGGACGGGGATACACTCATCAAGCGGCTCATCGAGGGCTGTGAAAAATCGGAGCGGAAGCTTCGCATCGAGGGGCATTGCCCGGCGATTTCAGGGGAGGACTTGTGCCGGTTTATCTATGGGGGCGTGGACGCGGACCACACCCAGCAGACGCCGGAGTCCGTGGTGGAGAAGACGGATCTGGGGATGTTTCTGGAGCTGCAGCTAAAGTCCCTGACCGAGGATGTGGTGCGGGCGGTTTGCGAGAACAAGCTCTACGAGAACGTGGCCCTGGTGACGGACGACACCATGCCGGACCGACTGCTTAAGGGGCAGCTAAACCGGATTGTGGAGGCGGCCGTAAAGGCGGGGATGCCGCTTGAGAAGGCGATTTACTGCGCGACCTTCACGCCGGCCAGGAGGATGCACCTGGACGACCGGGGGATGATCGGGCCGGGCAAGCTGGCGGATTTCGCGGTGCTCGACTGCCTGGACGGATTTTCACCGGCGGCGGTGTTTAAGAGCGGGCGGTGCGTGTTTGAGAAGGACGGAATGGACGGGCGGTTTATGAGTCTGAATGAGCCGCAGGAGGATGCGAAGGCCGGGGAGGAGCTTCGGGGGGAGGCGCTTTTTCCCGCGAAGTTTTACCGGTCGGTTCAGTGTAAGAAGGCGGAGGCCGAAGATTTCGTTTTGAGGGCCGGGCGGCCCTGCGCCGGGGTGAGAGTGAACGTGATGAAGATCGGCGCCTTCGGGACCTTCACGGAGCATGCGACAAGAGATCTTCGGGTGGAGAACGGGGAAGTGTGCTGGCAGGAGGCCGGGCTCTCGCTGGCGGCGCTGTTTGAGAGGTACGGGAAGAACGGGAATGTGGCCTTCGGGCTGGTGGAGGGCGCCTTTAAGGGCAAGGGGGCTGCGGCCACCACCTGGTGCCACGACAGCCACAACCTGCTGGTCCTTGGCACGGACCCAGAGAACATGGCCGTGGCCCAGAACCGGGTGCTGGAGTTCTCCGGGGGCTATGTGGCGGCGGAGAACGGGCGCGTGACGGCCGAGGCAGCGCTTCCGGTGGGCGGAATCATCTATGACGGGCCGGTGGAGGAGCTGGCAGAGCGGCTGGGACAGGTGCGGGAGGCCATGAGGCGGCTGGGGTATGAGAACAACAATGAGATCATGTCCATGTCCACCCTGTGTCTGCCGGTGTCACCGAAGCTTAAGCTGACGGACTTTGGGCTTTTGGAGGTGAAGGGGCAGAGGCCGGTGAAGCTCATCGAGGCGTATCTGGATCAGGACGGAAATGTGATATAAGAGGTTTGAGGATATGAGGACGATTATTCAGAACGGGATCGTGGTGACGATGAACCGGGATATGGATGTTTGGGCGGACGGCTACGTGATGTTCGACGGGGCGGAGATTCTGGAGGCGGGGCCCATGACGGATCTGGAGCGGGCCAAGAGGGCTCACAGCGAGGGCGGGGAGTTTCAGGCGGTGGACGCCAGGCGCGCCATCGTGATGCCGGGGATGGTCAACACCCACTGCCATCTGGGGATGGTGCCGTTTCGGGGCCTGGGGGACGACTGCAAGGACCGCCTCAGGGTGTTCCTTCTGCCCATGGAGGAGCGGGCCATGGACCGGGAGCTGGCGGCGGCCTCCAGCCGGTATGCCATCTGCGAGCTGCTCTTGTCGGGGGTGACTACGGTGCTCGACATGTACTATTTCGAGGAGGAGACCGCCCGGCTGATGGACGAGATGGGAATCCGGGGATTTGCCGGGGAGACGGTGATGGAAGCACCCACCTGCGACGCCAGAACGGCCGCAGAGGCCATCCGGCGCGGGGAGGCGATCATCCGGGCTTACGAGAAGCATCCGCGCGTGAAGGGCTGTCTGGCGCCTCACGGGACCACCACCTGCAGCGCGGATACACTGCGGCGGGTACATGAGATTGACGCGGCTTACGGGACGGTGTTTACGCTGCACACGGCGGAGATGGACTATGAGATGAGTCAGCTGCGGGAACAGTACGGGCTCACGCCGGTGGGATTTTTACATGAGATCGGCGTGCTGGACGGGCACACCCTGGCGGCGCACGGCATCCGGCTGACGGAGGCGGACACCGAGCTGCTAAGCCGCGCGGGGGCGTCAGTGGCCCACTGCATCGCCTCCAACACCAAGGCGGCCAAGGGGGTAGCGCCGGTGCGGGAGCTGCGGGCCCACGGCGTGCCGGTGGGCCTTGGGACGGACGGGCCGGCCAGCGGGAACACGCTGGATCTGTTCACGCAGATGCGCTTCTGCGCCAACTTCCACAAAAATGAGCTGCGGGACAGAAGCGCGTTTCCGGCGAAGGAGATCGTGAAAATGGCCACCTGCGAGGGGGCGAAGGCCCTGGGGCTGGGGAGTGTCACCGGGGCCCTGGAGCCGGGGAAGGCGGCGGACATCGTGCTGGTGGAGACGGACTCGCCCAACATGTTCCCGGTGTACGACCCCTACGCGGCGCTGGTGTACAGCGCTGCGGCGACAAATGTGCGGGACGTGTATGTGGCAGGGGAGTGCCTGGTGAGAGATAAGAAGCTGGTGAGGGAAGATTTTGGGGAAATTCGGAAGGAACTGGCGGAGAAGATGGAGCGGACGGTGTTTGGGGAGATGGGGAGTTTGATTTAGGGTTGGGACGGGGGAAGGCCGCAGTTGCTGCCGGGGGACGCTGCGGTTGCAGGGGAAGGCGCGGGTGCTGCCGGGGGGCCGCGGCGCCGGCCCCAGAGGAGTGGCGGCCCCAGACCCAGAAGAGTCGGGGTTCCAGAGGAGTTGCGGCCGCGCGCCGGTTTGGCAAAAAAGGTCGAGAAAAATTGCTTCGGATCCGGTATGATGGGTACATAGGAGGTGAGAGGCATGAGGGAACAGGCTGAGGCGGTACAGAGGATGCAGGATTATATCCTGGCGCACTACCAGGAGGAGGTCACGCTGGCGGATTTGGCGCGGGTGTCGCTCTTCTCGCCATGGCACTCCTACCGGCTGTTCCGGCAGTGGACCGGTATGTCGCCCGCGGATTATATCCGGCGGCTGCGGCTGTCGGCGTCCGCTCTGAAGCTGCGGGACGAGGCGTGCCGGATTGCGGACGTGGCCTACGAGTTCGGGTTCGGCAGCGTGGACGGCTACCAGCGGGCGTTTTTGCACGAGTTTGGCTGCAATCCCGGGGAGTACGCAAAAGAACCGGTTCCGCTGTACCTTTTCACACCCTACGGTGTCAAATACAGGGAGATCAGAAAGGAGCCGAGAGCGGTGAAAACATTGAGGAACGTATTTATTCAGGTGATCCACAAGCCGGAGCGCAAGGTGATTGTAAAGAGAGGGAAGCAGGCGGAGGACTATTTCCAGTACTGCGAGGAGGTGGGCTGCGACGTCTGGGGACTGCTCACCAGCATGAAGTCGCTCTGCGGGGAGCCGGTGTGCCTGTGGCTTCCGGAGCGCTACAGAAAGCCCGGAACCTCGGTGTACGTGCAGGGCGTGGAGGTGGCCTCGGACTTTGACAAGCCGGTGCCGGAAGGATTTGATGTGATCTCGCTGCCGGCGGCGGATTACCTGATGTTCCAGGGCGAACCCTTTGAGGAGGAGGACTACTGCGAGGCCATCGAGGCGGTGCAGGAGTCCGCAGGGAAGTATGAGCCGTCGGTGATCGGGTATCAGTGGGACGCAGAAAATCCAAGGATTCAGCTGGAGCCGGTTGGGGCGCGAGGGTATATTGAGCTGTATGCAGTGAAGAAGATCGGGTAAGAGATGTGAGAGAGGCGGAGGCTGCCGGAGGGGAGGGCGGGCTCCGCTTTTTGCTGTTTTTTTGTGAATAGGGATTGTGCGCTGCTCTGGCCAGTCAAATGATCTGAAGATCAGGTGTCTCGCCGGCAATTCAACAGAGAACGAGCCGTTGAATATGGGCGGCGTGGAGATTCTTGCATTTTCCAGGAATGTTTTTTATAATACGAGATAAGACTTGTCCATCCATTTTCAGCAGCGGAGAAGGGGGAATTATTAATATGTGCGAGGCGATTCGTGAAATGATTGAGGACGGGAGGCAACAAGGTCTTCTGATTGGAAAACAGGAGGGCGCTATGGAGAAGACACAGCAGGTGGCCCACAACATGTACCTCCGCGGAATGTCCGCAGAGGATGCAGCAGCGATCTGCGAGGCTGATCTCGCCCAGGTACAGGTGTGGTTTGACCACTGGAATTCAATTTGAAAACGGGAGCAGTCAGGGCATGATGCTTGGGATCTAAACTTTGGGTAAGGACGGGGACAGAAGTTTTAAATCTGTAGTAAAAGCGGATTTAAAGCTTCTGTCATTTTATTTTCTGTCTGTGATATGCTACCGGGCACTTTACGGGACTACCCGGCTCTCACGAACAACTGCCTCCAAAACCTCTCACATATCCGCCCCTCTCACCTTCTTAATCCATTTCCCGCTGCGCAAGCGCCACACTGCCAGAAATGCCTTCACAATCTGGTCGCAGTGCAGGCACATGTAAATCCAAAACGGCGGGATATTGAGCAGAATACCGGCCACGTATCCCAGCGGAATCGCCATGCACCACATAGTGACCGTATCGGCCACCAGCAAAAAGCGGGTGTCGCCGCCGCCGCGCAGCACGCCTTTTGTCAACACGGAGTTTGTTGACCGGAAAATGATGATGATGCTGATGACATCCATCAGCTGCCGGGCGATTTCCTTGGTTTCATCTGCAATGTTGTAATAGTTGATGACAGGGCCCCTCAGCAATTGGATGATGACTGCCGCCGCGCAGCCGATCACCGTGCCGATTAACAGCATGGTGTTGCTCTGGCGCTTTACGGCCTCCATCCGATGCTCGCCGAGCGTCTGCCCGATGATAAAGCAGCCGGCAAAAGAGACGCCCGTGATGAATACGGTGCTGACGCGCTGCACGACCGTGGTGATGGCGTTGGCTGACACAAACTGTGAGCCGATATGCCCCATGATAATCGCCAGCGTACTCTCGCCGACGCCCAGCAGGCCGTCGCTGAACATGACCGGAACGCTGGTTCGCAGGAACTCGGAGACCAGGTCGCTGCACGAGGTGAAGAAATAGCGGAGCCGGTAACCGATTTTTTGGTCAACAAAGAAGAAGTACCCGCAGATCACGCCAATCTCCACAACGCGGGCGATCACGGTGCCGAGTGCCGCGCCTGCAACGCCCATGGCGGGTGCGCCCATCTTGCCAAAGATAAAGATGTAGTTTGCGCCGATATTGATTGCAAAGGAAACCGCGGACGCCACAAGCGGCACCATTGCCATGCCTGCGCTGCGCAGAATATTCGTCGTCACCGTCGAGAGCGCCATCAGCAAAAAGGTTGGTATTGACCACTTAAGATAGATGGTGCCGCCTAAAACCACATCGGCCTCGTTGCTGTAGAGCTGCATGATCTGCTGTGGGAAAAAGCCGTCCAATATCGTGAACAGAATGCCCAATACTACGGTAAAGCGCAGCGCAACCGTGATTGTTTTTCGAAGCGAATCAAAGTTGTGCGCCCCCCAGTAGCGGGAAGTGAGCACCGAGGCTCCCATGCTGATGCCCATGCACAAAAACGTAAACAGCTGGACAAACTGAGTTGCCAATGAGGACGCACTGAGGGCCGTCTCGCCGAGGGCGCCTAACATGATGGTATCCACCATGTTCACACCGGTCATAATCACGCTCTGTATGGCAATGGGCAAAGCAGTCTGCAACATCTTTTTATAAAAATTTTTATCCGTTTCAATATTAATCATTCTACGATCCCATCTTTTTCATCTAGTGTTTTTCAGTTGTATTTCTGCCGTACACTTCCGGGCAAAACTGCTTAGCAGCTTCGGCGCGGTCCAGCAGCATATCGTGCCACAGATAGTCCGCCACGAACACGGTATAATCATCGGGATCGTCACGGGGGATATTGGGCAGAATATTGCCCTGGTTTAGGTGGCTGCACAGGCAGATGTCCACCGGCATCCCGGCCAGCTCCTCGCAGTCCCTGATAAAGGTCAGCGTCTGGTCGGCGGGAAGACCGAGCTTCTTCAGATTTTCACGCGCCATGAACCGGGCGTTTACGCCCAACCCGCCGTGAAGCGCCACCTTGTAGGTCTTGCCGGTAACGTCGTCGGTGTCCTCAAAAAAGAAAGCCGTGCTGCCTGCCGTGTGGCCGGGCACCGTGCGCGTGGTGATGCTGAAACGGCCCATGACAAACGGTTTTGTATTGTCGTACAGGCAGTCCGCCTCGTAGGGGATCACGCTGCTGGGAAAGGTGTCGTCCTTGTGCTTCTGGTGTTCGATCTCGTCCAATTCCGAGATCCAAAGCCGTGCGCCGGTCATCTCGTGAAGCATGCGGGCGCAGCAGGTATGGTCGCCGTGCCAGTGGGTCAGAAAAATTTCCCGGATGTCCAGGGGATCATGGCCCGAACGCCAGATCCGGTCGATCAGCAGATACAGCGTGCGGGTGTCCAGACCTGTATCGATCAGGATCAGCCTGTCGCCGGTATCCAGAAGGAACGCGCTGACATTGTCCTGCCCGCCTACATTCCAAACGTGGGGCGCATTGCGGTATACGGGGAGCGCGTGCTCCCAGTGGGTGTTCATTTCCGTGTCGCTCATGCCCAGGCGGCCTTCAGGGGATGCATAGTGAAATTTCTTTTCCATAATCAAATCTCCTTATTTTCAGAGGAAAATCGGTTGACAGCCGTTATAAAACGAGATCGCCGCAGCCCCGGGGAATGGGGGATGCGGCGACCCCACGGGGAGTCTGTATAAAGCGGGAGCAGACCGGCAATCACATGATGTGCGGTGCGCCGCCCAATGTGTAGGCCCGGGGGGAATCCAGCTTAACGCGGCTCCAGATGATCGGCTCATGCTTTTTGAGGAACTCATAGTTGAGATCCATGCCCCAGCCCGGCTTGTCATTGGGCCTTAGGAAGCCGTCCTCAATTTTAAGGACATCGGTGACCAGCTCAGCGTCCATGCCTTCCTCCCGGGGCTCATTCTCCAGGAAGGTCGTGTTGTAGGTACACATGCAGAAATGGACGTTGATGCAGTTCGCCAGCGTGCTGAGCGGGTTGTGCGGGCTCAGGGTGCGGAATGTGGGCTCGGCCATGGCTGCAATCTTGCGCATTCCGGTAAAGCCGCCGCACAGCAGGATGTCCGGCTGAAGAATGTCAACCGCGTGCAGGGAAAGCAGGCGCTCGTAGGTGTACATATCGAAAATCTGCTCACCGGTGGCAAGGGGAACATTTAACCCGGTTGCCAACTCGGTCCACGCCTCGAGATTGTCGGGACGGATGGGCTCCTCCACAAAGAAGGGGCGGTAGGGCTCAATCAGGTTTGCGACGCGGCGGCCCTCACGCGGCTCAAAGATTTTGGTCTGCATGTCAATGCCGATCTCAAAATCGTCGCCCATCCCTTTGCGCACCCCTTCAAACATCTCCACCAGCTCTTTTTCCGCTGTGCCGGTGGGGAAGTAGCCCAGGCTGCGCACCCCGACCTTGCAGGCCTTGTAGCCGTATTTTTCAACCTTCGGCATCAGGCATTCCAGAGTCTCCTTGCTGTTCTTGCCCATGGCGTGGCAGTATACAGGCACCTTATCGCGCACCGCACCCAACAGCTTGTAAACAGGCAGGTTTGCGATCTTTCCGGCAATGTCCCACAGCGCCAGGTCGATGGCGCTTGCTGCTGTATACAGGATGCTGCCGCCGTTAAAGCGGGAGTAGTTGATGATGCGCTTTTGGATTCGTTCGCGATCTAACGGGTCCATGCCGACAACCCATTCGGAAACGTATTTGACCATCTCGGCAACCGCTTTGTCAGCGCCGATGCAGAACAGCTCACCGACGCCGTGAACGCCCTCATCGGTGTCGATGCGCACAAAGTTAAAATTCCGGAACTGGGTTGTATGCACGGAGTAGGTAGTAATTTCGGTGATTTTCATAAATTTAAGTCTCCTTTATCTTTGAAATTGTGAGGTGTCTCTTATCCTGCTAGATTACCGGGTAGACGATGTTCGCCATGATGAGAACGACAACGCCATAGATCACCCAGATGGGCAGACAGGCGAGGAAGGTGTCCTTCATCTTGTAGTTGCCGGCGCTGAAGGCAATGGCAATCGACGGGGAGGACATCGGGGTGAGCATCGCACCGGTGGTGCCGCAGGAGATTGCCAGGATCACACCGCGCGGGTCGATGCCGCGGGCCACGCAGGTGATGATTGCCAGGGGAACCAGAACCTGGTAGGTTGCGGTGTTGCTCATCAGCTGGGTCAGAACAGCGCCGACAACATAGAACGCGACCATGATTGCAATCGGGGTGGGGTTGCCGCCCAGGATTCTCACGATCGTATCCGCAACCACATCGGCTGCCCCGGTTTTTTGCATGGCGGTTGCCAGGCACAGCACGCCGGCCAGCATGAAGATGGCGTCGAGATTCAGCGAGTTCTTGACATCCTTGAGGTCAATGACATTTAAGCCAAACAAAATGAGATCGGCGATGATTCCGTAAATGTACATGCTGACGGGCAGGTAGGAGTTGAATACGATGCAGACCATGGTCAGGATAAACACAGCGTAGATAATCTTTTCCTGCAGCGGAGTGCACTTGGCTCCGGATTTGGCTTCCTTAATCTGTGAAGTGTCGATCGTGGTTTTGGGGAAGTGCTTCCAGCCGATAAACGCCATGTACAGGAACACGCACAGAGCGGGGATAAAGACGACCATGCACTTGTCGTAAATCGTAACGCGCTGGGTTGCGCCGTTTGCCTCCAGCAGAGCGTTGGCTGAAATAAAGTAAGTCAGGCCCATGCCGATGGGCAACATCGACTGCGATGCATGTGAGACGACCGCGCCGGGATACAGGAGGTTTGCCGGCTGCACCGGGCTTTTCTCGTCGAGCGCTTCCATCATGGGGAGCAGCATGGCGATCACGCCCAGCGGGCTGACTAACTGAGTGAGCAGCAGTGCGCCCAGGAGATACATAAAGACAACCGACTGACCGTTGCCCTTGCGGTTTAAAATCCAGCTGCGGATCTTGTCCACCATGCTGGTTTTGCCGAGTGCGCCGGCAAGGATAAACATTGACCCACACATGATCACATTGGTGCTGGAGAAGTTGCCGTAGGCTTCTTTAAAATCCAGCACGCCTGTGAGACACAGGAACGTGGCAGCCACCATGCCGACCCAACCGAATTTAAACTTGCCACATAAGAACAATAAGATAACGCCAACCAGTGTAATCAGTGTCAAAATCAAATGGACGTTCATGAGAAATCCCCCTTTTAATGTTTGATAGCTTTTTCTTATTTTAATAATAAAATTTACTAATAGAAAAATACTATCTGTTTGCCTTTATAGGCTATTTAACTTATTGTTGCGCGCAAAAGTTTGTAGTTTCAGTATAATTCGACAAGCGATTCTTGACAAGCGCGAAGATTCTATGTAAACTATTAACGAAAACTATGTTTTGCTGGTACGGAGGAAAAACATGAACACCACACATCAAAAGTACATCGTGGCGCTGGCAGAGGCCCAGTCGATCACCAAAGCTGCAAAGCAGTTAGGGATATCGCAGCCCACGCTCAGCAGCTGGCTGGACAATATAGAGGCGGAGCTTGGCGTGCCGCTTGTCATTCGCTCAAAGAAATGCGTTTCCCTAACCCCTGCCGGAAGGATCTACCTTGAAGGAGCGCAGCGGATGCTGGAGTGCCAGGAGCGCATGCAAGGGAAGCTTGCGCAGCTGCACAGCGGTCCCTCAACGGAATGTATTCGAATTGCAGGTACGCCAAACGGCGGGGCAACGGTGTTTTCGCGGATCTTTTCAGCCATGAAAATGAGCTATCCCGCTGTTCAGATGCGGTTCATAGAGGGGTACAACCAAACCTCGATCGACCTGGTCCGCTCCGGCGACGCCGACTTTGCCGTGTGCAGTACGCCGGATCCGGAGATCACAGGCGTTGACTGTTATGTCAAGCGAAAGACGGAATTGGTTGTGATGGCTCCCCGAAACTCTCCGATTGGTTACGACGCAAGTCACCTTGATGCAGATTCGGATTTTCCCTATATTGAATTGCAGCAGCTGGAGGAGCTGCCGTTTCTGATGCCGGGAAGCGCCATGTCCTACTACAATGCACTCGTCGTCCTGTTTCAGCAGGCCGGAATCTCGCCCAATGTCATATTTCAAAGCTCGAATACAAGCGTACTGTACACGATGGTCCGCGGCGGCAATGGGGTGGCTGTTCTGCAGCGCTATTTTTTCTCACCCTCCGACGATGTGTCGCCGTACTCTCTGAATCCCCGCCTGTATAATTTTTCCTGCATCGCATCAAAAACCGGCAGCATCCGCACACCCGCGCAGGAATATGCCTATCGATTTCTATGCAGCAACGCCTGCTGAAAGGACACGCCATGGATACACGAGCACTTGAAAATTTGATCGCCATCGCAGAGCAGGGCAATATCTCCCGCGCCGCAGAACAGATCCATCTGACACAATCTGCACTTAGCCAGTGCCTTGCAAAGGAGGAGCGGGAAATCGGTATGCCTCTGTTTTTGCGCGCAGACAGAAGGCTTGTGCCAACCGATGCGGGGAGACTGTATCTGGCCTGCGCCAGGGAAATGGTCGGAATAAAAGCCGAGACGTACCGCAAAATCCGTCAGCTGGAGCTTGGCCGCACCTGCCTTCGAATCGTTTCTGTTGAGCAGTTTATTGGCGTAGTCGAACAGAGACTGCTGCCCGAGCTGAGTAAACGGTTCCCGGCGCTGGAGTACGAACTTACCTGCACATCCTCCTACCTTGCGCGCCAGTACCTTTATAACGGCCTTGCGGATATTGCCTTTTTGTGTATGCAGCAAACGGAAAGCAGCCTGCTGCGGTGTCACCCCCTTTACACGGATCACGCCTGCCTGGTTGTGCCGCACGCGCTGCTGACGGAGGAGATCCTGCGGGAGGGTCTGCCTGCCTGCGGGGACCTCCCCTTCATTCTGCCGAGGAGATCCTCGATCATGCGCGCCATTATCGACCAGGTGCTGCGCGAAGCGCGAATCACGGTCCTTCAGCCGCGGGAGGTGGATGGTATAAGCGGCGTGATTGAGCAGGTGAAAAAAGGCCTTGGCGTCGCATTCCTTCCCTCCCGCATGTGCGATGAATCCGTATACCACATGTTTAGAGCGGAGACGAACAGCAGCCGTTACAGCGTTGTCTGCGCCGTCCCAAGCTACACTTCGCCTTCTCCGGAATGCGATGCGCTGTATGAGATTGCAGTGAATCATTTCACCGAAGGCATTTAGAGCGCCGACGTTGTCATATGGAAAAATAAGAGAAAAGAGAGAGAATAAAATGACTGCTGTCAATGATGCGCGCGCCGCGCGCAACCGGATGATGTTGGAAGAATCCATCTTCAAAGTGATACCGATCATCGCACTGCCCATGGTCGTGTCCATGCTGATCGACTCGTTTTATAACCTGGCAGATACCTATTTCGTCAGCCAACTGGGGACTGCTGCGACGGCAGCTGTCGGTGTGAACAATTCTTTGATGCATTTTATCCGGGCGGTCGGCATGGGGTTTGGCATCGGCGCCGCAAGCTACATTTCGCGTCTGCTGGGCGCAAAAAAATACGACGACGCATCCCGCGTTGCCACCACATCGCTGTACTCATCGCTGGGAGTCATCACCGTTTTTGCGTTTATCGCATTTATCTTCCGCGGACAGGTGGTGACATTTTTGGGCGCCACAGAAAGTTCAAGGCCCTATTCGATTGACTATGCCACCTACATTTTGCTCTCCGCGCCATTTACCGTGGCAAACACCGTTCTATCCCAAACCCTGCGCGCGGAGGGCAGCACAAATTACTCCATGATCGGCATGGTATCGGGATGCGTTGTCAATCTGGTGCTTGACCCGCTGTTCATTTTCACATTCAACTGGGGGGTAGCGGGCGCCGCTGCGGCTACCGGCATCTCAAAAATATGCAGCTGTATCGTGCTGATGATCCCCTATCTGCGCAATCGCAGTCTGCTGCGCATCGAGCGCGGGCTGTTCACCCCCAGCAAAGCGATCTACGCCGAAATCGCCCGCATGGGTATTCCCAGCTTCCTGCGCACCAGCCTCATGAGCGTGTCAACGGTTATCACCAATAACTACGCCGGAAGCTACGGGGATTCAGTTTTGGCGGCGGTTTCGGTTTCGAACCGGGTGATGATGTTTGTCGGCTCGATGGTTCTGGGCTTCGGCCAGGGGTTTCAGCCGATCTGCGGCTACTGCTGGGGCGCCAAAAACTATCGCCGTGTGCGCACCTCGTTCTGGGTGACCACCATGTACGGCGGCATCGTCTGCGCCATCATGGGTCTGCTGCTATATATCACCGCGCCGACCGTGGTGGGGCTGTTTACCTCGGATGACAGCGAAATTATCCGGATTGGGGTCTATATGGTGCGCATTCAGTGTTTGACACTCCCGTTCCACGTGTGGGTCATGATCATCAACAGCCTGTTCCAGTCCATCGGACGCGCCGTGGGCGCTGCGGTATTGGGGCTGTCGCGCCAGGCGATCTGCCTGATCCCCTGCCTGATTATCATGAACACATTGCTCGGGCTGGAAGGCTTGATGAACGCACAGGCTGTCTCCGATGCCATGAGTATGGTGATCGCCCTGCCGATGCTGATCGCGGTGATGCGCGAACTGCGCGGATTGATGGCAACCCCAGGCGTTGACCCGCGCAGCTGCAGCGATCTGTGAGGCCGGGTCCGCGACCGTTGGAATTCCTGAAATTAGGTGTTGACAGGCCAAAGTAAATGCATTAATATAGGTTAGTAACACAACATACAATCGAATAAAGTTCGTAATATCCCTTATTCAGAGTGATGGAGGTACAAAGGACCTGTGAAGTCACGGCAACCCCGGTTGAGCGCAAAATGCGCGAGAGGGCCGGAAGGTGCCAACCTGAGCGAGGAGTGGGCCGGAATTTGGCGCGCTTGATCGAGCAATAAGAGGATTTGAAGATAACCTTTTCAAGTCCGCTTTGCTTATTAGCGGACTTTCTTTTATGTATGCGAAGTTCACGTACACATCAACCAAATTTGAGAAAAAGGAGCGATCAGACAATCTATGGAAAAACGTTTATTTACTTCAGAATCTGTGACCGAGGGACATCCGGACAAAATGTGCGATGCCATCTCCGACGCCATCTTAGACGCCCTGTTAGAGCAGGATCCCATGAGCCGCGTGGCATGTGAGACCGCCACCACCACCGGGCTGGTGCTCGTGATGGGCGAGATCACCACCAAGGCCTATGTGGACATCCAGAAAATCGTCCGCGAGACGGTCCGCGAGATCGGCTACGACCGCGCAAAGTACGGTTTTGACTGCGACACCTGCGGCGTGATCACCGCCATCGACGAGCAGTCCAAGGACATTGCGCTGGGCGTGGACAAGGCTCTGGAGGCCAAGCAGGCCACAGAGGCGGACATGAGCGAGGAGGAGTTAAACTCCATCGGCGCCGGCGATCAGGGAATGATGGTTGGCTTCGCCACAAACGAGACGGAGGAGTACATGCCCTACGCCATCTCCCTGGCCCACAAGCTGACCAGAAAGCTGACTGAGGTGCGCAAGAACGGCACACTCACCTACCTGCGTCCCGACGGAAAGTCCCAGGTGACGGTGGAGTACGACGAGAACGACAAGCCGCTGCGCCTGGACGCCGTGGTTCTCTCCACACAGCACGACGAGGCTGTGAGCCAGGAGCAGATCCATGCGGACATCAAGAAATACGTGTTTGACGAGGTTCTTCCCGCCGATATGGTGGACGAGAACACCAAATTCTTTATCAACCCCACCGGCCGGTTCGTGATCGGCGGACCCCAGGGTGACAGCGGCCTCACCGGGCGCAAGATCATCGTGGACACCTACGGCGGATACGCCCGTCACGGCGGCGGCGCATTCTCCGGCAAGGACTGCACCAAGGTGGACCGCTCCGCAGCCTACGCAGCCCGCTACGTGGCCAAGAACATCGTGGCAGCCGGACTGGCGGACAAGTGTGAGATCCAGCTGTCCTACGCCATCGGCGTTGCGCACCCCACCTCCATCATGGTGGACACCTACGGAACCGGCAAGCTGAGCAACGAGAGCCTGGTGGAGATCATCCGCTCCAAGTTCGACCTGCGCCCGGCCGGCATCATCAAGATGCTGGATCTGCGCCGCCCGATCTACAAACAGACCGCCGCCTACGGCCACTTCGGCCGCAACGACCTGGACCTCCCCTGGGAGCGCCTGGACAAGGTGGAACTGCTGAAGCAGTATCTGTAAAAAAGTATCTGTAAAAAAAGTATCTGTAAAAAAGCAAATAAAGTCCGCAGAATCGCTTCTGCGGACAAAAAACAGCACAGCCCATCCGACAGAGATTCTCTCTATTGGATGGGCTGTGCCAGATTGTGCCAGATCCAGAAGCCTTAAATCCCCCTCCTTTACTACGGATTTAAAGCTTCTGTTTTTTTATTTTCCCATCTGTAAAAAATCGAGCAGTCACTCTACGCAGCAGCTTTACGCGACTGCGCAGTGGGTGAGAGCCGGGGGAGCGGGGGATGGAGGTGACTGTCGGAGCGGTTCGGAAGGTCTTGGGTGCAAGGGGCAGGAAAAGTCGGGATGGCGCAGGGCGTTCACCGCCCGGAGCCAGCGGAGGCGGAGGCGCAGCCATCAGGGCTGCGCTGGAGCTCGGAGCAGTGCCCGTCTTTTCCTGCCCCTTGCACCCTAGACCTTCCCACCGCGGAGACCTGGAACCTCCATCCCCCGCTCCCCCGGCTCTCACGAACGGATGAACCTATCTCAGAACAACTCTTCCTCCGTTTCTCCCGTCTCCTCCATCTCAACAATTTTCAGTGCCTCCCGGCTCTGCTCCACCACATCCCTCAGCATCTCCTTCGAGATTGGCCCCTCATTGATCACCAGCCCAATCACCAGCGCCAGGTTTACCCCGGCCAGCAGCGTAGTGTTCGGCCGGTCCAGGAATGTATACATAATACTGTTCACACTGCCGCCGTACATGTCGGACATCAGGATCACCTGATCCTGATGTCCCACACCCTGGTAGAACGCATTTAACTCCTCCTCCAGGGATTTTTCGTCCACGTAGGCGTCAAAGACGGTCAGGCGGTCGCTGTTTCCCAGCAAAATATCGATCGAGCTCTTGATCCCGCTGGCCAGATGTCCGTGGGATGAAAGAAAAAATTTAACCATTGAGGCAGTCTCCCTTCTAATGTGCGATCAGATCGCGGTAACTGATCAGTTCAATCTGGTTTTCACGGATCCACCGTTTCATCGGCTCCCCGATCACCGCAGACAGGTCCCGGTTTCTAATCAGGGTGTAGGTGGAAACCTCAAACAGGTCGCTGTCCACATACCCGCAGTGCGTCCCGATAAAGCCGAAGGGATTGGACGTAAACGACGCATCCTCCAGGATGCAGCTCATGGGATCCGCCTCCATCTGGTCCTCCAGGGAAAACGGCTTCTTGTTCCAGGAATGCGAGAGCCGCGCCACGCCGTAGTCCCGCAGCATGTTGCGCACCAGCGGAATCCCGTAGCGGGCGCCCATGGTCTCCATGGCCTCCCACACCGCGGGGGTGCTGTAGGAGTGTCCGTGCAGGTACTCCGGCTTCTTCCCGGTCAGCTCCATAAAGCGGCGGATCTGCGCCTCCACCTCGATCAGGCAGTGCTCAAGCTTCACGTGGCTCTGGTTCCCGTCGCGCGCATCCAGCTTCCGGTGCATGCCCGAGGTCATGAAGGAGCCGTCCTCCTGTACCAGCGAGGGGATGTCTGCCGGGTCCGATACAGGGCGCCCGGCCACCAGATTGATGTCCTGGCCCAGGCACACATTCGGATAGGGGCGGATCAGGTTTACCGCAAATTCGGCCGCCGGCATGTTGCTGAACAGGCCCGTGCAGGTGACCACCCCGTCGCGGATTCCCCGCTCAATCCCGCAGCTCACCGCCTCGGTGATGCCCAGGTCGTCGGACTGTACAATTAATTTCATGTTCGATTCCTCCACCGTGAGATTATGACTGCGCAGGAATCAGCTTCTGCAGCGGGACGGCGGGTTCCTCCGGGGTGGTCTGGTAAATGCAGTCCAGTCCGCAGGCCATGAGCTCCCGAAACTGAGCCGTCTCATCCTCGTCGCAGTACAGATTGTTGTCAAAGCGCGCCCGCTCTTTTCCGGGCTTTTTGGGCGCCACGCGTCCGTAGTTTCCAACATTTACGAAGGGAATTCCCTTCACGCGGCGGACCAGCTCCAGCGCGTCCTCGGGGCTGTTCACCAGAACCAGCACCTTGAGCGGCTCGCAGCGCGGGTCATTTAAGGTGGCCACAGCCGCGTCCAGCGACTTGATGACCGTCTTGATTCCTGGCGGCGCCGCCATCTTTAAGGATTTCTGGATCATCACGTTCTCGGACGCACGGTTGTTGGCGACCACGATGCTGTCCACGCCGGTGTGCCTTGACCACTTGATGGCGATCTGACCGTGGATCAGGCGCTCATCGATTCGAAATAATTTAATCATGGAAGATTCCCTCCTAATTTTTAACAGTTGATCATTGAATCTTGCGTTTCATTGCCTCGGGGTTAAAGAGCTGCTCCTGGGGCGTGGAGTCGCCGTACACGAGCGCTCCGTCCACATAGGTCCTGCGGCACACAAAGTTCTCGTCCACAAAGATCAGATCCGCCTTCTTGCCGCAGCGAATGGATCCGGTTTCCTCCTGAATTCCCAAAAACCGCGCCGGATTGATGGTGGCCATGCGCACGGCGTCCTCCACGGGCACGCCCACCCGGCGCACCAGCTGGCCTATGTTGCTTAACACCCATTTTCCGCTGCCGCAGATGCGGCCGTCGGAGTTTAGAATCAGGCCCTTCTCGTCCGCGTACATCTCCCTGCCGTAGCGCATGTAGGTTCCCGTGGGAAGCCCGGCGATGTAGTTGGAGTCCGAGATCAGGCAAAATTTTTCGTACGGCTGCAGCCGGAACATGATCTTTAACATCTCCGGGCAGATGTGGTTTAGGTCCGTGATCACCTCGTAGAAGAGGTTGTCCAGCAGAAGCAGCGATCCCAAGGCCCCCACGTCCCGGTGGTGGATTCCCCGCATCCCGTTACCCAGGTGCGTGGCGATGTCAAGCCCGACCTCCCTCGCGGCGTCAGAGATGTCCTTGGAGTGGGCGGCGGTGTGGCAGCAGGCCACCTTGATCTTCTGGCTGTGCAGGTAGCGGATCACATCCCATGCCCCCGGCAGCTCCGGAGCGATGGCCATCATCGCCATCTTCCCGTGCGCCTTTTCCACCAGCCGCTTCGTCTCCTCCACATCCGGCAGCGGCCAAGTCATGCCGACCGTGTTCTCGCCGCCTCTGGCCCAGAAGGGCCCCTCGCTGTGGATCCCGTGGATTTTAGCGCCCGGAGCGCCTTTCTCCATCACCCGCGCCACCGCCTCGAAGGCCTCCTCCTTGGCGGTGGGAAGAACGCCGGTCACGCCCACACAGGCCAGCGCTCTTATGTATCCCTCCACGTCCTCGTCCCCGCAGGGGTCCGTCATGGACCACCCGCCGAAGCCGTGATTGTGGATGTCGATGATTCCGGGGAAAATGAAGAGCTCCCCGACATCCTCATACTCCCCCTCATAGGTCGTTGAAATTTCGCTTATGACGCCGTCCTCCACGGTGATGTACCCGTTTAACAGTCCGGCCTCCGTCAAGATACGCTTTGATTTCCAAGTCATTTTACTCATATCGCAAATACTCCCCTAAAAGATTCCGAAGAATGCCAGCACAATGGAGATAATCAGGATGCCGAACACCAGCGTGATGGGCTTGTAGCCCTTCTTGATCAGCTTCACCAGCCCGAATACCAGGAGGATGGACAGGATGCCGGGCATGATGGAGTTAAAGATATCCAGCACAACCACGGAGGTCTGTCCCACATTGATGGTCCACGCCAGCTTTACGTTGACGGAGGAGGCCACCATCGCGCCCACCATGGTGATACCCATGACGCCCGCCGCCTTTGTAAGCGCCTCCATGAGGCCGGACTCAAAGACGGAGTCGATAAACGAGGTGCCGTAATTGTAGCCCACCCGCAGCAGATAGTAGCGGGCGGCCACCTGGGACACGCCGTAGATCAGCACAAAGAGGATCACGCCCAGGAAGTTGGCCTGTGCGCAGAGGCCGATCGCGATGCCCGCCGCGATCACGCGCAGGCAGTTGAAGAAGAATGCGTCGCCGATTCCGGCCGTGGGGCCCATTAAAGCCACCTTGATGTTCTCAATGATCTCGTCGTCCACCGCGCCGGTGGTCTTTTTCTGGCGCTCCAGGGCGTATGTAATTCCCGCGATCAGCGAGAAGAAGACCGCGTGTGTGTTGAAGAAGCCGTTGTGCCGCTGCAGGGCCTGGCTGCGCTCCTCCTTGTCCTCGTAGAGCTCCTCCAGAGCGGGCTCCATGGTCAGGGCGAAGGCGTTTCCTTCCATCTTAACCATGTTGAAGCCGGAGAACACCAGCCCGGAATTCCAGAACATTTTCCGCAGCGTTTTCTTTTCCTGTTCACTGTACGTCGTCTTTGCCATCAGAATAAATCCTCCTCTCCGGCGGTCTGGGCCGCGCCCTGTTCAGCTGCACGCTTCACGTCGTTGAATTTCTTTTCCGTGCAGAAGTAGGTGAATGCCATCACACCCGCGATGATCGCGATTGCGACGGTGGGCAGCTGCATATACTTCTGAAGCACATAGCCGATGAAGAAAAACCAGCCGATCTCCTTGTTCCAGATCATGGAGATCAAAATCGCAAAACCGATTCCGGTCATCATGGAGCTGGCTGCGGAGAGCCCGGCCATGATAAATGCGGGCATGTTTGCCATCACGTGCTCCAGTCCCTGCACGCCGAAGGCGATGGCCGCAAACAGGATGATGGTCTGAGGCAGGCGGTCTAAGAACAGTCCGCAGCCGATCACCTGGGTTCTGAAGGCCTTCACGCGGCCGCTTCCGGCCAGGCGCTCCCAGTAGGGTGCCAGGGCGGCTAAAACCGGCTTCCACATCTCATTGGCGGACCCCATCAGGGTTCCGATGGGCATCGCCAGGGCAAGTCCCGTCTCCACGTCCGCTCCGGTTAAGATGGTGTAGGCCACGGCGATGATACTGCTGGCGCAGGCGTCCGCCGGGATGGAGCCTCCGATTGCGGAGATTCCCATGAAAATCGCTTCCAGGGAAGCGGCCATGATCATTCCCGTCCTCATATCCCCCAGAAGCAGCCCCGTCAGGGTGGCTGTCACGATGGGGCGCTGGAAGGTCTGCCAGGACATCAGTCGGTCCACACCCTGGACAATCAGCCACACCAGCGCACACAGCAAAGCACTTTGTACCATAAATAAGTTCCCCCTTTTTCTGAATGTTTTTATGTCTTTTATTATAGCCCGATGGGGGAGAAGTTCCATTCATATATATGCATGATGTCTTTTCACAAACCAAGAATTGCCCTTGTCGTCGTGCAAAATTACCTTATATTATAGCTTTTCCCGGATGAGTTCGGTTAAAGTGGACATAAGGTTCTCCGGCGTCAGGCCAGGGGACAGGGTTTCGAAGCTGTCTATGAGGCAGCGCACCGCGTGTTCTAAGTAGCGCAGCACCTCAGGCTCCTGCCGGAAGTCCAGGGAGGCGAACAGGATGGCCCTCACGCTGTGTTCCCCGCAGTTAGCGGGCTTCTTTAAAATATAGAGCTCAAAAATCTGTTTCCCTGTGCATGAGGCCGGGACCAGGGCGGTCAGAACCTGCTTTTGCACGCGCATGTAGCGCTCGTTGGACAGAAAACCGGTCAGCGCCTCCTTTGCGGCCAGGTCCACGCCCCACTGGTATGCGATCAGCTGGAGGATGCTCTGGAGGCTTCCGCCGGAGAACTCCCGGTGAATCCGCACCACATCCCAGTCACACAGCCGCGCGGCCCGCTCCAGGTCATAGCCTGTAAGGAGGATCTCCTTTCGCACGCGGTCGTAGTCCTGGGGCTCCAGGATGGGGTGAACCTCGATGTAGGGCCAGCTGTAGCGGTAGGCGTAGGCCCGGAAGCTTCCGATCAGGCAGTCATACTCCTCTGGAGGAAATTTGCGGGCCTCGTAGAGCTCGCTGACGGTCAATTTCCCGATCCAATCGTCGCCCAGCCGCCTTCTTATGCCGTCTGCGATGATCTGGGCGCTGTCCTTGCCGTTTCGGGCGCAGACCAGGATCCGCCTGGGCACATAGGAGTAGGCGATGCGGTCGATCAGGCCGTAAAAGCGCACGGCCAGCAGCTGGACGCTGTACTCGTTGATCTCCTTTTGGCACTGCGCGCGAAGGCATTCGGTCAGGTAGTCCGCCAGGGCCATGCACAGGGGGGAGCTCTTGATGGCGTTTGCGGACACGGAGTTGCCGATCAGGCGGCACTGGCTGTAGCCGAACTTCATGCCCGTCAGTATGCGGAGCAGATCCGGGACGATCCGATCCGGGAACGCCGGGTCAATGGATTTTAGGGAGATATTCCACTGAAGTTCCAGCTGCTCCGTGAGGGTGAACGCCAGCCCGCGGGCCTGGGGGTAGAGCGCGGGGAAACGGACGTCGAGGTCAGGCGCCCCGTCCCAGTCGCTCCAGAGAAGAAGCAGCAGCGCAATGGCCGCCGCCTCGCCGTCCAGATAGGGGAACTCCTCGAAGGCCTCCAGCTTCTTTAAGAGAGTCACCGCCAGGGCGTACTCCCGGAACTGTTCAAGCTCGTCCCTCCACGACGCCCAGGGCTCCTCATCCAGGTGAATCAACAGCCCACTGGCCACGCGGTTGCGCAGGAGCAGGATGTAGTCCACAAGACGGTTGACATAAATGTCAAACACCTCATTGTCCGAGGCGCGCAGCGTGTCCAGCGTGACCTTCCGGATCGCATCCTTGTCGCCGCGGTCCGCGAACACCTGCGCGTACGCGTCGTCGCAGAAGGCAACCACCCGCTTGCGGAAATGATTTTCACACAGCTCCAAAAGACACAGGCGCTGTCCGAACTCGTCTCCAAGAAGGCGCAGCCCCCTGCCGGGGCGGGAGGTCAACGCCAGCCCGAAGGAGCTTAAGAACTCCCGGACCGCCGGCATCTCCTTCTTGGCGGCGCTGGCCGAGATGTAGAGCCGGTCCGCCAAGTCCTCCAGCCGGAAATAGCCCTCCGCGTCCGCGCTCTCCCTGCGCATGATGGCGCGGGCAATCTGATAACTGGGATTCTCCTTGTGGCCCCGGTCGATGTTGCTGAAAAGAATTTCCACCCGCTCCCTGGACTGCTGGTAGCAGATGGGATCATATACTTTTAAGGTGTACCCGCGCCCGCGGATGGACTCCAGCGTGCAGCCGCAGGTCTTCACAAACTCCTTGAGCTGTTCCATGTCCCCCTTCACGGTGCGCTCGGAGAGCTCCAGCTTTTGCGCCAGCTCACCGGCCTTTAAGTATCCGCCGCAGCCGGACATTAAATAGAACATTTTCAGTATCCGTTTTTCCTCGGTCGCCATGTCAACCCCACTTTCTCTCAATATTGATAGATTCTATGATATTATCGCACAAAAAGAAAAGATTTTCTACAAGTTCAAAAAAGTAGGGGGCAGGGGAGATTCACTGAACAGGGAGTGCATGAATAAAAACAAAATTTTTTAAAAAACCGTATTGACATTTTTTTAACAATGCCGTATAATGCAGACAGTGAGATTGTTAATTAATTATCAATTAACAATAGATGAAAAAAACCGAACACACAAACACAAGGAAAATGGAGGAAAAGGAAATGGCAAAGATGAAAGAACAGGTTGTCCCCGAGATCATCGAAAGCGTTGACGGGCTTGTTGCGAAAATGAATGCGATGCGCGAGGCCCAGAAAAAATTTGCGACCTACACGCAGGAGCAGGTAGACAAAATCTTCTTCGCGGCAGCCAGCGCAGCTGACAAGATGCGCCTTCCCCTGGCTAAGATGGCGGTTGAGGAGACCGGCATGGGCGTGGTTGAGGATAAGGTGATCAAGAACAACTACGCAGCTGAGTACATTTACAACGCATACAAGGATACCAAGACCGTGGGCGTGATCGAGGAAGATCCGGCTTACGGAATCAAGAAAATCGCAGAGCCCATCGGACTGATCGCAGCGGTTATCCCCACAACCAACCCGACCTCCACCGCAATCTTTAAGGCTCTGATCTGCTTAAAAACCCGCAACGCCATCATCATTTCCCCACATCCCCGCGCAAAGAAGTGCACCATCGCGGCGGCTAAGGTGGTTCTGGACGCAGCGGTTGCGGCGGGCGCTCCCGAGGGAATCATCGGCTGGATCGATGTTCCGTCCCTGGAACTGACCAATGAGGTTATGAGAAACTCCGACTTAATCCTGGCAACCGGCGGCCCCGGCATGGTGAAGGCCGCTTACTCCTCCGGCAAACCCGCCCTGGGCGTTGGCGCCGGAAATACACCGGTTATCATCGACGACACCGCGGACATCAAGATGGCGGTCAGCTCCATCATCCATTCCAAGACCTTTGACAATGGTATGATCTGTGCTTCCGAGCAGTCCGTGACCGTGCTGGAGTCTATTTATAAGGAAGTCAGAAAAGAATTTGAATACAGAGGCTGCTACTTCTTAAAGCAGGGCGAGATCGACAAGGTCCGCAAGACTATCCTGGTAAACGGCGCACTGAACGCCAAGATCGTAGGCCAGAAGGCCCACACCATCGCCAAGCTGGCGGGGGTTGAGGTTCCCGAGGACACCAAAATCCTGATCGGTGAGGTTGACTCCGTGGACATCAGCGAGGAGTTCGCACACGAGAAGCTGTCCCCGGTACTGGCTATGTACAAGGCCAAGACCTTCGACGAGGCTTTGGATAAGGCAGAGCGCCTGGTGGCGGACGGCGGCTACGGCCACACCTCCTCCCTGTACATCAATGTAAATGAGACTGAGAAGATCATGAAGCACGCAGCTCGCATGAAGACCTGCCGTATCGTGATCAATACACCTTCCTCCCACGGCGGCATCGGCGACCTGTACAACTTTAAGCTGACCCCGTCCCTGACCCTGGGCTGCGGCTCCTGGGGCGGCAACTCCGTATCCGAGAACGTTGGCGTGAAGCACTTACTGAATGTTAAGACCGTTGCTGAGAGGAGAGAGAACATGCTGTGGTTCCGTGCACCTGAGAAGGTTTACTTTAAGAAGGGCTGCCTGCCGGTAGCGTTGAGAGAGCTCAAGGACGTGATGGGCAAGAAGAGAGCGTTCATCGTAACCGACTCCTTCCTGTACAAGAACGGCTATACGCATGTGATCACCGACCGTCTGACCGAGATGGGAATCACCTACACCGTGTTCTCCGATGTTCAGCCCGACCCGACCCTGGCCAACGCACAGGCAGGCGCCAAGCTGATGAGAGAGTTCGAGCCGGATGTCATCCTGGCGATGGGCGGCGGCTCCGCGATGGACGCAGGCAAGATCATGTGGGTTCTGTACGAGCATCCGGAAGTAGACTTCATGGATATGGCTATGCGCTTTATCGATATCCGCAAGCGCGTTTACACCTTCCCGAAGATGGGCGAGAAAGCGTACTTTATCGCGGTTCCCACCTCCTCCGGTACAGGTTCCGAGGTGACTCCGTTCGCCGTTATCACCGATCAGGAGACCGGTATCAAGTATCCCCTGGCTGACTACCAGCTGCTGCCGAACATGGCAATCGTGGATACCGACAATATGATGAGCCAGCCGAGAGGCTTAACCAGCGCGTCCGGCGTTGACGTTCTGACCCATGCTCTGGAGGCGTACGCTTCCGTGATGGCCACCGACTACACCGATGGTCTGGCATTAAAGGCCATGAAGAACGTATTTGACTACCTGCCCACCGCTTACAATGAGCCGACCAATGTGGAGGCCCGCCAGAAGATGGCCGACGCTTCCTGCATGGCTGGTATGGCGTTCGCCAACGCGTTCCTGGGCGTATGCCACTCCATGGCACACAAGCTGGGTGCGTTCCATCACCTGCCCCACGGCGTTGCAAACGCACTGTTAATCTCCCTGGTTGTTGAGTTCAACGCGGAGGAGAATCCGCGCAAGATGGGAACCTTCTCCCAGTACCAGTATCCGCACACTCAGGAGAGATACGCGGAGTGCGCACGCTTCTGCGGTATCAACGCCAAGGATGACGCTGAGGCTGTGAAGAAGCTGATCGAGAAGATCGAGGAGTTAAAGAAGAGTGTCGGAATCAAGTCCTGCATCAAGGATTACGGTATCGACGAGAAGGACTTCTTAGACCGTCTGGACGAAATGGTTGAGCAGGCATTCGATGACCAGTGCACCGGCGCGAACCCGAGATACCCGCTGATGAGCGAGATCAAAGAGATGTATTTGAGAGCTTACTACGGTAAATAATTCCGATTCCCATACGGGAAAATACCTTTATCCTTTGTGTTTGGAACAGGCCGTCTGTCGAATGACAGGCGGCCTGTTCATGCATTAAAATTGTAAACCGAGTTCGGTCCCGTCCCAGGTAACCGGGATGGTGATCGGGTTCATCCATATTCTTCCACAGCCTTCAAGGAAAGGCGTGGGCCTGATGGTGAGAACCGGGCGGCCATCCGTTAAGGAGAACTTCCAGACGCCGCCAAGACCAAATTGGTTGGTCTTTACGGCATCGATTGGCGCATCCGGCAACTGAGGGGAGGATAGCTGGCTCACAATCCGCCCGTCAATCCGTGCGGTCATCGTTCGGGACGGCCGGTCATAGGAGAAGTCCAGATGGCCATGCAGCAGCTCCTGGCAGCGGTCGCAGTCCAGCTTTGCCCAGCTGGTCCACGCGCCGTCCTGGTCTGGGTCAGCAGTCAGAAGGTACAGGTCGTCGATGGCAATATCCGTGCCACTGCCCACAGGGAGAACCAGGGCCAGCTCCTCTGTACCGTCCCCATTTAAGTCCGTGAGGCTGAGGGAGGAGTCACCCGGCCGTATGTAATTCCAGTCAAAGGAGAGAAGCTGTCCGCCATGGCGAAGCACAATGCCCTTTTGCGTACTTGCGCCGGGCTGAACATAGCCGTAGACCGCCAGGTCCTGGCCGGGAAGTTCCGTCAAAAGGCCGAACAGGGAGCCGTCCCTGAACCAGAATTCCTGGTTCCTGCCAGTGCAGGAGCTTAGGTCCTGCGCAGTCACATGTTCCAGGTCATACCGCATCCGGTCGTTGCTGAAGCCGTATTTGCCGTCCACCGGCCAGAGAGACAGCCGGCTAAAGGTGTTGACCTCCCGGTCGTAGCAGTAATTCCCGGTGTAGGAGCTGCCGTCGGTTGCGGTAAAGCGGATTTCCACGCGAAGCTGACCCTCATCCTCCCAGGCGGCGGGCATCTCCTGGTGCCAGACATCGGTGTCTGGAGTGAGGCCGGATTCTTCAATAAACCGGCTGTCCAGAAAGATACTGTAGGGAGGCAGCTGGCGGTCGTTTTGAAGGTCCAGAATGCGGTATGCTTCGTACCCGATCGCCACTGCATCCTCGGAAGGACTCCAGCGGAAATAATACATGTCCTGGCCTCCTTTGTCCTCTGGAAGCCGGCAGGTGCGAAGCCGGTTCCCGTCCGGGGAGATAAAATAAAAAATCCCCTCCCCCTGGTCTGAGGAGGCAGGGTGAGACTCAAAATAAATGTCCCAGTTTTGGGACAGTGACAGGGATGAATCGCCGTCGTCATAGTGGGTACAGCGTTGACGGATTCTGGCCAGCTCTTCGGATTCTGGCGTGGCGCTTGGCTCTGCTTGAGTGGTGAGCGCCACAGTTACATCCGCAGGCGCGGGAGCACAGGCTGTGAGCAGGCAGGCGGCCAGGGCCGCAGGAAGTCTATAGGTTCGCATCAAAAAATCCCCCTTCAAGATTGTAGTATCTCTGATTAGACTCAGTATACTACACCTTCAGGGGGAGATCGATTAAAATTTTCTTAGTATTCACCCAGCAATGTCATTTAGTTAGCATCAAAAAATATAGTAGTGTCAAGATAGGGTGTCCCACATGGCATATTTCACTATGGATTGATTGAGACTGAACGGGTCTGCCTTAATTACAAGTACGACAAAAAGACAGATTGCATATCTGTCTCTAAAAAATTATAATAATAGTGATGTCTACTATGCTGGCCGATATATAAAGTATCGTGGCTTTCGGAAATGAGCTGTTTGAAGCCTTGGGTATTGGCGTTCATTCCGAATTGGAATCAGTTCCTTTTGGAGCAGTGACATCACATCATACTGGTCTTTCTCCGTGGTCAGACGGAGAAAGACTCTGCAAATATGTGCAGCTATTGTAAAATTGACCTTATATTTATGCTTTGTATTATGCGTTTCTAAAACCGTATGGTTGATCATCATTTCTGTTACATTATAGGCTATGAGCTTTGCCCATATTTCCTGTTCAATGTATTCTGGTTTATAAGCATGGAAATTGCTCAACCCAATTGTATATTTCAGTTTTCTAAATGAGGATTCAATCGACCATCTGGCATGGTAAAGAGTTTTTATACGTTCCGCCGGAAATTCATTACGCGGCAGATTTGTCACAATGCACTCATATATGGATTCACTAATCGGAAATCTGACAACACGAAAACACAGTTCATAGGTATCAAGACTGCCATATTTAATAAAATCAAAAGCTGCCGCCTGATCCACAAAGCGTCTATAACTGTCACTATCCACCTGTATCTTTCTGGAGTGGCTTCGAACCAGCGTGACCTTGACATCTATGTCAAAAAGTTCTTCTTCCGGATATACAAAGTTTCCGACCAGGCCTTTCGAATGGATATCTTTCGTGCGAAAAAGAAAGTACTGCCCCTGTCTGATGACATGTACCATGTTGTTATAAGAGCAGTAGCCACGATCACCAATATAGACATTTTTTCTCCCTTCAAGGACAATATGGCGGTCAACGATATCACAAAAAGCTCCAAACTCATTTTTAGAATGGACCGGCTGAAGCAGGGCATCTGTATAAAGATGAGTGTCCAGATCAAAAATGGCATTTAAGTGCATGCTGTAAACTCCACGGATGGAATTGCCTGGAGAACAGTAATAATCCTCCGATGAAAATTTCGGCGTGCTAAAGTAAGTACAAGTAGAGCCATCTGCCGCCAGGTAACGGTAGTTATGGTCAGAAAAAGCAGGAGGGGATAATTACCCGGCAGAGGCATTAAAGTTATAAAAAACAGTCTGCAAAGCACTTGATTTAAGCTTTGCCCGTTGTTGATTTAAGGCTGAAGAAGTGGGCACGGAGGGATCAAGTCCCCAGAAATCGAGCATTTCAACTCTTGATGAAGATGCCCCCTGGGAGACCAGAAAAGAAATAAGATTCTGGGGAGAAATTTTTCTGGATCTGGAGAAGTCAGTTTCTGGATTAACAGAATACTGAGAAATATCCAAACAGACCTGTTCTACAGTAGAATGAAATAGATCTTTTAGCGTTTGATGAATCATAGTGGTGTGCCTCCTTGAATTTAGAATAAAAAAACATTTACTAAATCAAGGGCCGCTCTCGTTACCTCTGAAAATCATCAGTAACGAGAGCGGCCGCACACTTTGACTGTTGTGTCAACTATTTTTTGAAATAAATACATAAAATGGTTAGACCCCCTTCTGGAATTCTAACCATTTAAGATGTAAAACGTTAACTAAATGACATTGATTCACCCAGTTTAAAGAAACCCGCCCAGGGTCAGCGTCTTCCGGATTTGGCGGCCCACGATGACGGCGGCAATGGTCAGTATCGTGTCCTTTGGGATGAAGGCGGCGAACGAGTACACCATGATCATGCCGAAGGTCTGTTCACCGGACAGGAACGCCCACTGAAGTCCACCGGCCGCCTCCATGATCAGCGTTCCGGCGACCGCGAGAATGAGGGAGAGAATCAGGTTTACGGGGCCCGACAGCTTTTTGGAGGACACGGTGATGCCGCACAGAATTGCCATCAATGGCCAGGCCAGAATATATCCGCCGGTGAAGCTGGTGATGACCCCCAGGCCGCCCTGGAAATTGGCGAACACAGGCAGACCCACAGCGCCCAGCAGGATGTAAACCAGCGTGGCGAGCGCGCCGCGTTTCCAGCCAAGAACAGCGCCGCAGAGTGCCACGCCGAAGGCCTGGATGGTGATGGGCACGCCGGTTGGCATGGGGATGGATAACTGGGAGATGGCGGTTAAGAGGGCGGCAAACATGCCGGTCAGGACCACGTCGCGGGTGGCCATACGGGGCTTAGCGGGGGATTGGGGTTTAACAGCGGTTGAGTTCATGGCAGGGGTTCCTTTCTTCATTTGGGGATTTCATATTGCGAATTTAGGTATAAAGTACCATGAATTTGATTGATTGTCAACCATAAATAAAACAATGGTTGACAATTTAAAAAATAAAAGCATGACAGGAAGGGAAAAGGTTAACGCTGGGAGTTACCACAAAATAACAGAAGAAAGCGTTTACAACGCCCTCTATTCTGTATACATATTTCTTGACTTCAACAAATTAACTTGCTATAATTTTTTCTAACATGTGCGTCGGATATGGAAAACGGGCATTAGGGATATTTTACACAATAACAAGGAGGGCGAAAGGATGTCTTATGTAGATGAGATTTACGAGAGAGTAGTAGCACAGAATCCGGGTGAGCCGGAGTTCCACCAGGCCGTTAAGGAGGTTTTGAGCTCCTTAAAGCTGGTCATTGATGCCAACGAGGACAAATACCGCAAGGCCGGCATTTTAGAGCGTTTTGTGGAGCCGGAGCGGATCATCTCCTTCCGCGTGCCGTGGGTGGATGACAATGGCACGGTTCAGGTAAACAGAGGATACCGCGTGCAGTTCAACAGCGCCATCGGACCGTACAAGGGCGGGCTGCGCTTCCATCCCAGCGTAAACCAGAGCATCTTAAAGTTCCTCGGCTTTGAGCAGACCTTAAAGAACTCCCTGACCGGCCTTCCCATGGGCGGCGGCAAGGGCGGTTCCAACTTTGATCCCAAGGGCAAATCCGACCGCGAGGTGATGGCGTTCTGCCAGAGTTTTATGACGGAGCTGTACCGCCATATCGGCAAGGACACCGACGTTCCGGCCGGTGATATCGGCGTGGGCGGCAGAGAGGTTGCCTACCTGTTCGGACAGTACAAGCGAATCACCGGGCTGTACGAGGGTGTTCTGACCGGCAAGGGCCTGACCTTCGGCGGATCCCTGGCGAGAACCCAGGCGACCGGCTACGGCCTGATCTACATTCTGGACGAGATGTTAAAGCACAACGGCAAGGAGCTGGCCGGCAAGACCGTGCTGGTTTCCGGATCCGGAAACGTGGCGATCTATGCGACCGAGAAGGCACAGCAGCTGGGAGCCAAGGTGGTAGCGCTGAGCGACTCCAACGGCTACATTTACGACAAGGACGGCATCAAGCTGGATGTGGTGAAGGAGATCAAGGAAGTGCGCAGAGGCCGCATCAAGGAGTACGTGGACGCGGTTCCCACCGCAGTGTACACTGAGGGCAAGGGAATCTGGAACATCCCCTGCGACATCGCTCTCCCCTGTGCGACTCAGAACGAGCTGAATCTGGACGACGCCAAGGCCCTGATCGAGAACGGCTGCTTCGCGGTTGCCGAGGGTGCCAACATGCCGACCACCTTCGAGGCCACCGAGCTGCTTTTGCAGAAGAAGATCCTGTTTATGCCCGGAAAGGCGGCCAACGCAGGCGGCGTATCCACCTCCGGCCTGGAGCAGAGCCAGAACTCCCTGAGAATGTCCTGGAGCTTTGAGGAAGTGGACGAGAAGCTGCACGGCATCATGGTAAACATCTTTGCGAAGGCAGCGGACGCGGCGGAGCGCTACGGCGTGCCGGGCAACTACGTTGCAGGCGCCAACATCGCGGGCTTTGAGAAGGTTGTGGATGCAATGCTGGCTCAGGGAATTGTGTAAAAAAGAAAAATAGCGATACAAGAAGCGGGAGGACTGCCTGAATTTACAGGGCGGCCCTCCCGTTTTTTGTATCGCTGCGCCGGAGAAGGACTATTTAGCCGCGAAATCCGCCACCCGGTCCAGGATGACCACGGCCATGGCCCATGTGACCGGGGCCATGGGCAAAAAGCGGTTCTGCCCGTCGCACTCCATGAAGCCGAAATACAGGCTTCTGGCCACGTTTGTGCCGTACACGGCGCTCACCTGGGCAGCGTCGGCGCAGACCGGCATGGTCACGGAGGCGTTTTTGTAGGAGACGCCGCAGCTCTGCATGGCGATGGTGGCCATCTCCTGGCGGGAGATAACCCCATCCGGCCGGAAGGCGCTGCCCGGGGCTGACAATAGGCCGCATGCCACCGCGCGGGAGGCGTCGGGGTAGCCGGCGTCCTCCGGGAGAAGGTCAGAGAAGCGGGACGGGGGCCGGTTAAACGGCTCCATATCCCCGGAAACATCCGCGCAGAATCCGCGAAGGAGTCGGGCCATCTCGAGGCGTGTGATGGGCGAGGTGGCGGGGTAATGCGCGTTTTGCGGAAGGATTCCCCGGGTTTCCAGCCGGAGGGCCGAAACGCTGCCCGGGGAACCAGGGGCTGGGGAAGAGGAAGCGGCAGGGGCAGCGGAAACGGAGGGGGCAACGGAACCAGCGGAACCAGCAGAATCCCCTCCAGGGCCCCGCATCAGTATCCTATAGGGTGCGCTTATGCAAAATGGCACGGAGGAGTTGGTCTCTTTTTTCCTTGCCGCCGCTTGTACCCACAGCCATCGCCCGGCGCAGTCCTCCGGCAGGGTGACCGCTCGACCGGTTCCGAGGTGTTGCGGGGCGCGCCCGCGGTTTGGGTCAATTTGTGACGGGGAGACATCATCGGCCATCCACCACGAGAATTCAACATCCCTCTCATCCCCGCCAAGAAACTGTGCCGCCGCGGTTACCCGCCCGCCCGGGCAGGGGATTCCAAGGATGCGCGCTTCGGTGGGCCGTGGGTAGGCTTCTCCGTTGATACGCACGTTCTTCAACACCGGATTCTCCCAGTTCATGGCCCGCAGGGGAATCCGGACTCCCGCTATATCAATGTTTCGCAGCGTCAGCCCGCGGATGGGCACCTCGGGGAAGGCCTCCAGGAAAATGCCGTAGTCGCCGCCATGGACGGTCAGATTTTCGATGCAGATATTCTCGAAGGTGGGCAGATAATCCCCGTTCCGGCCGTCCTCGTAGAGCATGGTGGCATGGATGGAGGCCGCGCCCACCGCAGTGGCCACGGAGCGGTTCATCCAGATATTGCGGATAAAGCCGCCTCGCCGGGCATTCGTCTTAAAGCGCAACACATAGGTGAGATTGGGGCTCTCGAATCGGTTATTGTCCGCGTACACGTTCTCAATCCCGCCGCTCATCTCGCTGCCAAGGGCGATTCCGCCGTGGCCGTCGGCGAATAGGTTGTTTCGGATCACCACGTTGCGGCAGGGCACGGCGGCCAGCCGTCCGTCCCGGTCCCTGCCGGATTTTAAGCTGATGCAGTCGTCGCCGGTGTCGAAGCGGCAGCCCTCGATGAGAACATTCGAGCAGCTCTCCGGGTCGCAGCCGTCGCTGTTGCAGCCGTGGGCGGACAGGGTCATGCCGCGGACCGTCAGATGGTCGCACATGACCGGGTTTAGCTGCCACATGGGGGAGTTCTTTAAGGTCACGCCCGAGAGTAGCACGCGGCGGCAGCGGATCAGCTGCACAAAGTTGGGGCGCAGGTAAAAGCCGTCGCCGAAGCGGCGCTCCTCAACCGGGACACCGTTCTCGTTCATCTCGCGCAGCGCCTTCCTGGCGGGGGCCTGGAGATCCGGCTTGTCCGCGGACCAGGCATTCTCCACCTGATGGTGCCAGCCCCACCAGGTGTCGTAGCTGGAGGCGGCGTCCAGAACGCCCTTTCCTGTGAGGCCGATATCCTCGGCGTCACAGGCGTAGATCAGCGCGCTGTAGTTGTAGCAGGGACTGGCCTCCCAGTGGCTGTAAACGAGCGGATAGTGCTCCTCGGTCATCTCGGTGGTGAACAGAAGCACAGAATCCTCGTTGTCCAGACTCAGGCAAACGCCGCTCTTTAAGCGCAGCGCGCCGGTCAAAAAGGTCCCGGAGGGGACATGCACGGTTCCGCCCCCGGCGATATGTACGCGGTCGATGGCCGCCTGGATGTGGGCAGTCTGGCACTGGGAGGTCTGGCACTGGGAGGTCTGGCGTCGGATGGTCTTGCACCGGGCGGTATCCGGCCTGGCCCCAAAGTCCAGGATATTGACCTCCAGGGGTGCGAAGACGGGTTCCTCAATCTGTGTTAAGATCTGTTCCATGCGGTAATGCGGCGTGTGTTCCATAGGTAACGGCTCCTTGCGATTGTGTAAAATATTAAGAAACATTCTGTTGAACGTAAGATGAATTAAAATTAAGTCATGATATAGGCAACGATTGCAGGTTTTATTCTGAGACAGGAGGAGAAGACAATGAGAAAATGGAAAAAGATTTTGCTGCTTGCCGCCGCGATATCCGGCTTTACAGGGATGACTGCTTACGCGGAGAGCTACTGGTGGGTAAATGCAATCCAGCAGTGGGGATACAGTGCCGACGGCTCGAATTTGCGTGACGGCTGGTACTGGATTGACGGAAACCGGGATGGGGTGGCGGAGTGCGATTACTTTCAAGTGGCAGTCATTCTCACCGATACGGTGACGCCGGACGGCTATCAGGTGAACGCGGAGGGACAGTGGGTGGTCGACGGGGTATTACAGACTGATTTACAGGATACAGGAGCAGGAAAATAGCGCAGGCGCGGCCCCCCACGATAAAATGGCTTCGGGAACTGCCCTCCCGTCAGTCCTTCCCCTCCGCCGTCTCCAGCACCTTCATATTGCGCATCTCCCTCACCACAAAGATGACCGCCAGCGTCGCAGCAGCCAGATCGGCCACGGGCGCGGAGAACATGACGCCGTCTATGCCGAAAATCATCGGCAGGATCACGATCAGGGGCAGAAGAAACAGAATCTGCCGGGTCAGTGAGATGAAGATACCCTTTTTGGCCTTGCCGATGGAGGTGAAGAAGTTGGCCGTGATGGGCTGAATTCCATTTAAAAAGGTGAAAAAGAGGAATATGCGGAAGTACTGCTCCGCAAAGTGGTAGTACTCCTCGCTGCCGGAGCCGAAGATCTGGATGATCTGGCGGGGGAACAGCTGGAAGCAGAGGAAGGAGCAGGTGGAGATCGCGGTGGCGATCCCTGCGGCCTTTAGGTAGGATTCCCGCACGCGGCGGTATTTCCCGGCCCCGTAGTTGAAGCTGACGATGGGCTGTAAGCCCTGGGATAAGCCGATCACCAGGGAGAAGAAGATCATGTTGACCTTGGAGATGATCCCGGCGCAGGCCAGGGGAATCTCGCTGCCGTAGTTGGACTGGCCGCCGTAGTAGCGCAGGATATTGTTCATCACGATCTGCACCACCATCATGGCCAGCTGGTTGAAGCAGGGGGCCATGCCCAGGGAGAGGATCGCGCGGCAGTGGGACGGCGAGGGGATGAGCGCCTTTAAGGTCAGCTTCACGGTCTTAAAGCGGCAGAGGTAGGCGATCACCATGGTTCCGGACACAATCTGCCCGATGATGGTGGCCAGGGCCGCGCCCGCCATGCCCATGTTGAACTTGAAGATGAATAAAGGGTCTAAGAACGTGTTTAACACGGCGCCGGTCAGGGTGCATAGCATGGAGAAGCGGGGGCTTCCGTCCGCGCGCACCAGGTTGGAGCCGCCGGTGGCCAGAATGAGGAACGGGAAGCCTAAGGACGTGATGCCGGTGTAGGTCAGGGAGTAATCCAACACGTCCGGCGTGGCGCCGAACAGAAGCATCATGGGCCGCAGGAACAGACGCACCACCAGGCAGAGCGCCACGCCGATGAAAAACAGCATAAAGATCGCGTTTCCGGCGTAGCGGACGGCGTCGTCCTTTTTGCCGCGCCCCATGGACAGGTTAAAGTTGGCGGCGCCCCCGATGCCGCACATCAGGGAGACGGCGGTGCAGGTGATGGTTAGCGGGAAGGCCACGTTGGTGGCCGCGTTCCCTAAGATTCCCACGCTGCGGCCGATAAAGAACTGATCCACGATGTTGTAGAGCGCGCTGACCAGCATGGCGATGATGCTGGGGATGGCGAAGCGCATGAGCAGCCGGTTGACGGGCTCAAACCCCAGCGGATTTTCACGGGTCTGTGTTTGATTGGACATGAAACTACCTCTTTCTCTTGTGTTTTTGACTGTAAAATAAAGAGATTCCCTGCCATTGATCCGGACGGCAGGAAATCACTGTTCTCTGTAATCAAGTATACTACCAAAAAATCAAGACAGTCAAGAAACTCCGGAAAAACAGTGAATCCGCGGGTGACATTTTCCCCCTGCGCCCTTATAATAGAGGTACAGGCAAACGCGCCCGCATGCGGGGTGATTTGGGGCGCACAACAAAAAATGGAGGGTTTACTATGGCAGAGACAATGATCACATCATTCGACGGCACAAAACTGTTCTTAAATCGGGAGACGGATGCCGGAAACCGGGCAATCGCTGTGATTGTCCACGGTCTGTGCGAGCACCAGGGGCGCTACGATTACATGGCCCGCTGCCTGCACGAGAGCGGGATCGGAACCTACCGCTTCGACCACAGAGGCCACGGCCGCTCTGAGGGCGAGGACACCTACTACACCGACTTTAACGAGATGCTGGACGATGTGAACGTGGTCGTCGACATGGCGATCGCCAACCATCCGGACCTGCCGGTATTCCTGGTGGGACACAGCATGGGCGGCTTTGCGGTTGCCCTGTACGGCGTCAAGTATCCGGATAAACGCCTCCGCGGGATTGTGACCAGCGGCGCGCTGACCCACGACAATATTCACCTGATCACCGGCATCCCCGGCGGGCAGGATCCCCACGGGAAGCTTCCAAACGAGTTGGGCGGCGGTGTCTGCTCCGTGGCGGAGGTGGTGGACTGGTACGGAAAGGATCCGTACAACCGCAAGACCTTCACCTACGGGCTGTGTTACGCCATTACGGAGGGCCTCAAGTGGTTCGCCGGGAAGGCGCAGGACTTCAACTACCCGGTGCTCATGCTCCACGGCGAGAAGGACGGCCTTGTGAGCGTGCAGGACACCTACCAGTTTTTCTCTAAGGCGTCCTCGGCGGACCGCCAGATGAAGATATTCGGAGGACTCTTCCACGAGATCTTCAACGAGTACTGCCGCGACGAGGTGATCGGCAACGTGATCGGCTGGATTATCAACCGCAGCTGAGAGACGGACAGATAAAAAACGAGGGACCGACGGGCTTAGAAAGCCGTCGGTCCCTCGCTTTTTATCCGATTCCGCCGAATGCGATGCCCAAAACAAACACCACCAGCGTGAGTCCGCAGAACACATATTTTGTCATGAAGGGGAACCAGCGCCCCACCGGTTTCTCCCGGCCCTTTCCCGCCTCTTTTCTGGCATAGTCTGCGCCGAACACCCAGAAGAACATGATTCCGGCGAGCCCCGCGCCCAGGGGGCAGATGTAGATGGACACGAAATCCATCCAGTTTGACACGATTCCCTGGATGCACACGCCCACCACCAGGGCAGTGCCCACGATCACAGCCACGGAGGTCCCGCGCTTTAACCGAAATTGCTGCTCCAGTGTGGCGATGGGGGCCTCGAACAGGTTGATGAGGGATGAGATCCCCGCAAACAGCACGGCCACAAAGAACACGATCACCAGGATCCGGCTTCCCGGCATCCCCTTAAACAGGTTTGGCAGGAAGATGAAGATTAAGCCCGGGCCGCCCTGATCCAGCTGGGAACCGGTGGTGGCCATAGCCGGGATGATCACAAGCGCGGCCAGCATGGCGGCCAGCGTGTCGAACAGCGCGACCTTCCATGCGGCGCCGATCACGTCCTCGCCGTCGTCCAAGTAGGAGCCGTAGATCAGCGTGCCGTTTCCCGCCAGGGAGAGGGAGAAGAACGCCTGTCCCAGGGCGAACACCCAGGTCATCGGGTCCGCCAGCCCGGCCGGGTCGATCCGGAAAATGTACCGGTAGCCGTCCGCCGCGCCCGGCTGGAATGCCATGTAGACCGCCAGGCCGAGAAACATCAGGAAGAACAGCGGCATCATGACCTTGTTGATCTTCTCAATTCCCGCGGATACGCCCAGGGCCATGATCACGAAGGTGATGACAAGCCCCGCGATCTGCCAGAAGTTGTTTCCGAAGGCCGAGGCCATCGCCCCGAAGGAGGCAGAAAATCCCTCCACCGTGCCGGGGGCCAGGACGGAGCCGGTGACGGCGCCCACCGCGTAGCGGAGAATCCACCCCACGATCACCGAGTAGCCGATGGCAAGCGCCAGGGAGCCGAGGACCGGGATGAAGCCGATGGCGGAGCCGATCCGGCGGTCCGATCCCCGGCTCTCCACCGCCTTTGCGAAGGCGCCGATGGGGCCGGAGCGCGTGGCTCTCCCGAAGGACATCTCGCCGATCACGCCGGTGAGACCGATGATGACGACAAACAGGAAGTACGGGAGAAGAAACGTCCCGCCCCCGTATTTTGAGACTCTGGTGGGGAACATCCATATATTGCCCATGCCCACGGCAGAGCCGATGCAGGCCAGGATGAAGCCCCACTTGGATTTCCAGGAATCACGTTGTGGTTGAACTGAAGCTTTCACAGAAGCCCTCCTCATATGTTTAATGTATAAAAACGCCTCTTCATTATACAATAAAAACACAGGAATACAAACATAAATACGGGCGGAACCGAAATTTCAAACGGTTCCGCCCGGGTCATAACAAAAAGCTTACTTTTTCACAAACTGTTTGTCAAACTCTGCGTTGAAGTAATAGAAGTTCTTTGCGTCCAGCTGGGACTTGATCTTCTCCAGAGCCTCGCCGAACCGCTGGAAGTGGACCACCTCGCGCTCGCGCAGGAACCGGAGGGGATCGAGAACCTCCGGGTTGTTGATGACGCGGATCAGGTTGTCGTAGGTGGTGCGGGCCTTCTGCTCGGCGGCCAGGTCCTCGTGCAGGTCCGTGATGGCGTCGCCCTTGGACTGGAACTCGCAGGCGTTAAAGGGCACGCCCGCCGCCGCAGTGGGCCAGAGCGCCGTGGTGTGGTCGATATAATAAGCGTCAAAGCCCGCGGTCTTGGCCTGCTCGGGCGTCAGGTTTTTCGTCAGCTGGAAGATGATGGCACAGATGATCTCCAGGTGCGCTAACTCCTCGGTTCCGATGTCGGTGAGGAGGCCGCCGACTTCCTTGCAGGGCATGGTGTAGCGTTGAGACAGATACCGCATGGAGGCGGCCAGCTCACCGTCCGGCCCACCGAACTGGCTGATGATGAGGGACGCTGTCTTGGGACAGGTCTTGGTGATATTCACGGGATACTGAAGCCGTTTTTCATAAGTCCACATTATACATTTCCTCCTTCCCAGGGCAGAGGACCGTCGGTCCAGGTGAAGTGCTTCTGGCCCGCATACATGGTGTTGGAGCCGGTCTGATTGTTGGTGTCGGGACAAACGCAGTCCTGGGTCAGGGGTTCGAATTCCTTGGCAAACTCCTTTAACAGCTGCTTGCGCTTCTCCATGGCCTGGCTGAATGCCTCCAGGGCGGTGGGCTCAAGCGGGTGGGTGTCCAAGAACAGGGTCAGGTCGTTGATCACAAAGCTGATCTCATTGATCTCCTTTAACATCTGGCGGCGGTCAGGCATTCGTTCCACCTCCCGTCACATAAAATGGCTTGTCCAGGCAGGGGAATATGGTGCCCTGCTTGAGGCTGGTGGCAGCGTCGTAGGGAGTCTCCCAGGGCTGCACAGGGACAGTGGCGATGGCCAGGGGAAGTACGTCCTGGGCGGCCTGCAGATTTTTGCATAAATCCATTTTTTAACACTCCTTTCATTGTGAGATGAAGCGTCCATGATAATCGAAGGCTTCATGATTAGTATGAGCCTCACAGTGAAAATTACGTTACGAAAAATATGTAAGCACAGCCAGAAAAAAGGGCGGCTTATGCCATGATGACTTAATAAAATGATATTAAATAGCATTTTGACTTTATTTTATTAAGTTTTTTATTAATTAAATTAATAAACAAAGGATGTTACGTACCCCATTTACCTTTTGGAAATTTGGTGTTATGCTCACCATTGGAAGGAAGAAAATTCTGGGGAAGGGACCAGATAACAGGAGGAGAAGTGAGCATGATAACCAGAGAGGAATCCGATTCAATCGGAACAATGCAGGTTCCGGAAAAAGCGTACTATGGGGTACAGGCACTGCGGGCGAGGAACAATTTCCACATCACCGGGAGACCGCTGCACGCGGAGTTTATCAAGAATCTGGCGCGGATCAAAAAGGCGGCGGCGCTGACCAACATGTCGGCCCATGTGCTGGACGAGACTATCGGTGGCGCCATCGTTGAGGCCTGCGATGAGATTATTTCCGGAAAGCTGCATCAGGCGTTTATCGTGGATGCGATTCAGGGCGGGGCGGGGACCTCGGCCAACATGAACGCAAACGAGGTGATCGCCAACCGGGCCATCGAAATTTTGGGCGGGAAGAAGGGAGATTACTCTGTGGTGCACCCAAACGACCATGTAAACATGGCCCAGTCCACCAACGACGTGATTCCCTGCGCGGGCAAGCTCACGATCATGGGGCTGCTGCCGCCGCTCATCGAGGAGCTGGAGCGGCTGGAGAAGGCGTTCGGCGATAAGGCGGTGGAGTTTGACGATGTGGTGAAGATGGGGAGAACCCAGCTTCAGGACGCGGTGCCGATCCGCCTGGGACAGTCCTTCGAGGCGTACGCCAAGGTGGTCGGCCGGGATATCAGCCGCTTAAAGGGACTGCGGAAGGATTTGAGGGTGTTAAACATCGGCGCCACGGCGGTGGGAACCGCGATTAACGTGAACCCGGTTTACTTATTCCACATTATCAAGAATATCAACCTGATCTGCGGCACGGACTGCTACCAGGCGGACGACTTATTTGACGCCACCCAGAACCTGGACTGCTTTGTGCACACCTCCGCGGCGCTAAAAACCTGCGCGGTGAGCCTGTCCAAGATCTGCAACGACCTGCGGCTGCTCTCCAGCGGACCTCACGCGGGGATCGGCGAGATCAACCTGCCGCCGAAGCAGAACGGCTCCTCCATCATGCCGGGCAAGATCAACCCGGTCATCCCGGAGGTGGTCACCCAGGTGGCCTTCAACGTGATCGGAAACGACGTGACGGTCACCATGGCGGCGGAGGCCGGGCAGATGGAGCTCAACGCCTTTGAGCCGGTGATTTTCTATAAGATTTTTGAGTCAATCGACACCTTAAAGGGCGCGGTCTCCACGCTGATCGACAACTGCATCCTGGGGATTACGGCCAACCGCAAGCGCTGCCGGGAACTGGTGGAGTCCAGCTCCGCGCTGGCCACGGCGCTGTGCCCGAGCCTCGGCTACAAGAAATCCGCGGAGATCGCGAAGAAATCTCTGCAGACGGGGATTCCGGTGCGCCAGATTGTGCTGGAGGAGGGGCTCATGACGAGGGAGCAGCTGGACCGCTGCCTGGATTTAAAGGATATGACACAGCCGGGACATCTGGTGGAGTACCGCAAGCTTGTGCCGGAAAAAGAGGAGAAGGCAGAAAAACAGTAAATAGAGGGCAAACAAAAACCAGGCAAGGGGGATTCATGCCTGGTTTTTGTTCGTACAAATATGGGGGGATTTATATAAACCTATAAGGGGGTCAGATGAATGGCGATTCATCTGTTTCTCAATTACAGATCATATTATAGCGCACGGACATTGCAAATTCCATTGCTGGAAGAACTATTAATATTGCAAATCGCGCACAACCTGGTACAATAGAGGAAAGAGACGGCCGACAGGAGGGATACCTTAGATATGTATCAGGAGACAAGTCTGAAAACGGAAAACATGATGTACACCCACACCCGCAGCGACGAGACGGATATGAACTACACCATGCACTGCCACAACAGCTATGAGATTTACTACCTGATCACGGGGAATGTGGAGTATTTCCTGGAGGGAAGCGAATTTTCCCCGAGACCTGGGAGCCTCATTATCATCGCCCCCGACTGTTTTCACGGGTTAAAGGTTCTGGACGGCCAGGTGTACCACCGCATCCGGCTGCACTTCTCGGAGGAGCTTTTGGGGCCGGAGGAGAGTGCGCGGCTTTTGGAACCTTTTCGGGGCGGCTTCAGAAGGTTCGAGGAGCAGTTCGGCTTAGAGTGGTATTTCCGGGCGGTGGAGCAGTGCCGGGAGTACAAAAGAGAACTGCAGGATATTGCAATCCGCGCAAGCGTGACCGCTCTTTTGGCCAGGATATCTGCAATATCGGATCAGCAGCCATCTATACGGACTCCGGCGGAATCCCAGGCCCAGGAGGTGCTGCACTATATCAACAGCCACCTGACCGAGCCGCTGACGCTCGAAGGGCTGGCCCGGGACTTTTTTGTCAGCAAGAACCATCTGACCGCTATCTTTAAGCGCGCGACGGGCACCACGGTGGCCAGCTATATTCTGTACAAGCGGATGGCCCTGGCCAGGAAGGAGCTGGCGGGGGGGACTCCGGCTGCCGAGGCGGCGGTGAAAGCCGGTTTCGGGGATTATTCCAGCTTTTTCAGGGCATATAAAAAGATGTTCGGTTATCCGCCCTCGGACAAGAGGGCGCTAAAGCTGCCGGATATGGATCAGAGCGGGGCGTTCTAGGCAGAAAGCCGTTGAAGATCGCCCTGCGATTGTGATATACTGGAACATAGTAAATCGTCTGGAATTGATCAGTGAAGGAATGAAAAAATGGTGCAGAGGGAAAAATCAGATAGTTTTGTGTTTGACAACCGTGAATGGACGGAGTATGTTCTGAACACCTCCGCCCTGGGAATCTGGAGCATGGTGACCGACCGCGGGATGCGGGAGGCAAAAATGTATGTCGACCGGACGATGGCGAAGCTCCTAGGCATCACGGAGCCGCTGTCCCCGGAGGAATGTTTTGAGTACTGGTATAAGCGGATCAACCGCGGCAACTACTCCTACGTGAATGAGGCGATGGGGCGGATGTTTGCGACCGACAAGCTGTGCGAGGTCCAATACACCTGGAACCATCCCGAGTGGGGGGATATCCCGGTCCGCTGCGCGGGGAAGGTGCACGAGCTGAGGGACGGCCTGTATCTGGTCAGCGGATATCACCAGAATATGGCGAATCTGGACCAGATGAAGCGGTGGTCCCTAAACATGGGTTGGCAGGAGATTTTCGAGTACAACGTGACCAGCCGCACGGCCCTGGTGTACACGGACCGGATGCTCACCTACGGCGGGAAGCGCCAGATCCGGAATTTCCCACAGAGCTGGATCGACGACGGGATTGTGCACCCGGATTTTAAGGAGGCGTTTTTGCAGTCCTTTGAGGCTGTGAAACAGGGCGAGGAGCAGAGCTTCTGCGAGCTGCGTCTTAAAAACCAGGAGCGCGAGTACAGCTGGTTCCGCCTGGAGTTGGAGGTGACCGGCAGCGATGAGGGGCGGCCTGAGATTATCCTGGGCCGCTTGGACGACATCTCCAAGCAGAAGGCGGTGGAGATCGCCTACATACGGGAAAAACGGCTGAACCGGGCGATTCTGGGGGACACGACGGCTTACGCGGAGGTGAACCTGACGAAGAACCGGGTGGAGCGCGTCGGGGGAGCCTGGAATCTCTACGATAAGATTTCCGAGAGCCAGAGCTATGAGCAGATTATTTTGGAGGGCGCGCGCCACAAGGTTTACAGCAAGGATCGCCGCAAATATCTGGAATTTATGAGCGTCAAGAACCTGCTCGCGTGCTACCGGCGGGGAAGCGAGAAGGTGGAGGCAGAGTACCGGCGGATGACCGAGCTGAGCGACCAGTGCTGGTTCCGCCACACCATACACCTGTACCGGGACTCCCAGAACGGGGATGTGATGGCATTAAACTGCCTGACCAGCGTCGACAAGGAAAAGCGTATGGAGGAGGCCGCCAGGGAGCGGGCCGCCAACTGGGACCACACGGACCTGGAGGATGCGTTCGACCGGTTCCTCTCGGAGGAGGCGGACATGGCCTACCTGGTGGATCCGCAGACCTACGAGCTGGTGTGCGGGAATCTGGCCTTCTATCGGCGTATGGGGAAGACCGGGCGGGAGTGCAACGGCAGAAAGTGCTATGAGCTGCTCTACGGCCGCTCCAGGCCCTGCGTGTTCTGTCCGAACCGGAACTGGAGCCTGGACCGGATCAGCATCTGGGAGAACTACAACCCGTTTTTGAGCCAGCATTTTCTGATGAAGAACCGGTTGGTGGAGTGGAAGGGGAACACCCTCCTTCTTGCCTTCGCCATCGACGTGAAGGACGGGGGGACGGAGGCCGGCCCGGGGATGTCCCAGGTGAACTGTGTGGTGAACAACCGCGTTATCAGCTGTATTTACGGGATGGCGGAGGCGGCCGACTGCGAGGACGCCCTGCGCTGTGCTGCGGATACCGTGGCGGCGCACTACAAGCCCTCACATATCCGTATCGCGCTGCCGCGGGATAATGGCTTTGGCTACGAGTGCGTGATCGGATGGGACAACCCTGACTCAGGGGAGCTGGGGCGGCCCATGGAACAGCACCTGGAGGAATGGCTGAGCAGAACCCTGCCGTCCGCGTGCCGGGTGGTGGACGGGGCGCAGGAGATCCTTCCGGAGTCCTTCGAGGTCTATCAGGATATGGAGGAGCAGAATGTAGGCAGCCTGTTTGTGGCGCCCACGGTGATATCGGGCGACGCGGTGGGGTATCTGGTGCTCATGGACCGGGACCGCCAGCAGTCGTTGCAGCTGATCGAGACGCTGTCCTACTTTGTGGGAAGGGAGATCCGGCATCGGCAGGATGAGGAGCGGCTCGCGTACAGCATCTACCACGATGCGTTGACCGGGCTGTTGAACCGCAGCAGCTACGACTCCTACCGCAGGGATTACCGCCGCGATGCGATCTCCTCGGTGGGTGTGATCTGCGCGGATATCAACGATCTGCGCGCGGTGAACGAGACGCAGGGGACCGCATTCGGGGATGAGCTGATCCGGCGCCTGGCGACGATTCTGAGAAAGCATTTCTCGGAGGACCGGCTGTTTCGGCTGAACAGCAACGAATTTGACGCGGTGTTAGAGGACTGCCCTCAGGAGGAGTTTGAGCGGAAGCTGGCCTCCCTAAAGGGGGAGCTTCTGGAAGAATCCGGCCTGTCGGTGTCGGTCGGCAGCGTGTGGGACGACCGGGAAAAGAGCCTGGACGATGTTCAGAAGCAGGCGGTGGAGATGATGCGGTTGGAAAAGCTGCGTTATTACGAGGAGAGCCCAAAGCGAAAGGGAATCGGGCGCGCGGAGTGCGTGCGCCAGCTGCTCTCGGCCATCGACCGGCGGGCCTTCCGGGTATTTTTGCAGCCAAAGGTCTCCCTGGAGACCGGGAAGCTGACCGGGGCCGAGGCGCTGATCCGATACTGGGACCGGGAAAAAGGACTGATTCCGCCGGTGAACTTTATCGGTTTTCTGGAGCGTGAGAATTTGATCGAGTATGTGGATCTCTTCGTCCTGGAGGAGGTCTGCCGCCTGATGGAGCGGTGGGACCGTCTGGGGCGCAGGCTCATACTGTCGTTCAACTTTTCGCGCATCACCCTTTTAAGTAAGGACATCGTCAGCAGTGCAGAGTCCATCGTCAAAAAGTACCAGGTGGACCGCAGCCGCCTGGAGATCGAGGTCACGGAGAGCATCGGCGAGCTGGGCAAGGACACGGCCTGCAAGGCCTTAAGACAGTTTAAGAAGCTGGGATACCGGATATCGCTGGACGACTTCGGGACCAAATATAGCAATTTGGCGGTTCTCTCGGATGTGGAATTCGACGTGCTAAAGCTGGACAAGAGCCTGATTGATAAGATCTGCGACGACCGGGTCAGCCTCCAGGTAGTCCGCCACATGGTGTCCATGTGCAGGGATTTAAAGATCCGTACAGTGGCCGAGGGCGTGGAGGAGGAGTCCCAGGAGACGCTTCTGTGCGAGGCCCGCTGCGAGGTCGGCCAGGGGTACCGATATGGGAAGCCCATGGGGGAAGATGAGTTTGAGGAAAAGTTCTTTTGATTGACAGATAAAGATTGTGAGCGCCAGGAGGGCGCAAGGGGAAAGAAGGCCCGGACGATGGAGTGTGCGTCCGGGCCTTCTAAAAAGTTATACATTTTTAATTGTTTCAAACGCCAAGCCGAAGTGATACCATGTATGATGCTCCAGCTCCATCATATCGCAGCCAGGTACCTGGGCCTTAATGGCTTCCTTGAAACGGCCTACGAAAGCATCGGAGCTGAACTTACCATCTACAATATAGGCGGCCTTCGCCTCTTCAGAAAGCATCAGGTTGACCAAATCGGGCCTGCTGTTAAAGAGTGGGGCGGTCATATCGTGGTGATGAGGGATCACAACCTTGGCGCCCATAGCTTTCACCATATCCGCAAAGGCGGAAGGATCCTGTTTGGGGCTCAGGTGCATGAGCGCAATGTCGGGATAAAGTCTGGCAAAGCGGTGCTTTTGGTCGGCAGTGGTCTGCCCCGCCCAGATTAGTACCTGTGTGCCGTCATCCGTGGTGATGAGGAAGTTGTTTAGCTCCATGGAGCCATACCAGTTGGTTGGGGCGTTAAAAGAAGTTACATCATCCGACGCGAATTTTGCCGGCCGATAGGCCCCCTTTGCGTTTTCCGTGTGGCGGCCAGCGTATACGTTGATCTTTATATCATCGAACTCATACACCTCACCGCTACGGATCCGATAGATATTGGTGAGGCTGATGGGATAATCCTGGCAGAGAGCGTCTGTGGACAGATCGCCTACCAGGAGCTTCGCCTTGGGGAATTTTTTCAGCAGAGGCGCTGTATCCTGGGCATGGTCAAAGTGGACATGGGACAGCAGGATGTAGTCCGCCTGCTGGATGTCATCAATGGATATGGGATAAATATCAGAGTGATCCAGCCAGGGGTCTACTAGCAGATGGGATCCACTGGGAAGGATCATCTCAAAACCAGCAGTGTTCAACCAGCGGAGCTGGATCCCGTTGTGTAGCATGGTAGACATAATTTATACCTCCTATTTAGATTCATTTTTAGTTAACTAACGAAAGGAATAATGATTCCCAGAGCTACCAAGGCAATAGCACCGCCAATGCGCGTTGAAATGCTGGCAAAGGGGTATAGATCCAATCGCTTGGATACCTGACAGCAAATCAGGTCACCGGTGCCTCCAATGTTGCAGGAGCAGCAGCCCACGGAGATACCGGATTCAATCGGATATAGGCCAAAAATTCTGCCGAACAGCATGGAAAAGGCCACATAGGCAGCTACCACGAAGGTGACAAGTAAGAAAAACCGGGGATTCAGTGCCTCCACAACGCCTACAAGATCGATGGTACCGATGCCAATACCCACCATCAGGGCGGGGAGAACAATGCCGACTCCCAGATCGGAGGCCCAAGCAAGGCTGTTTTCTATCTCCCTGGGAATGACCTTTAGGCTCTTCAGTATCAGGCAAAGTAAAACCAGCCACACAATATAGTTTAAATTAATAAGGGGCTTCATTAAGGTTGCCATAATCGTGGAGATGGCATACAGCAGCGCTGCCATCAGGAGGCCGCAGTGCAGGGAGGAAATCTTGCCGTCGAAATTTGCAACCGAGGTGTTGGCTTCGATGTTTATTCCTGTGCGGACCAGGGTTCCGTTGCCGGTCAGGGAGGGGCGCAGTTTGCCTACGGTATCCAGAACACCGGAGAATACGATGGCTTCAATGTTGGACAGGGTCAGAGCAGCCATCATCAGGCCGACATAGGAGTCACCGTCCAGACCCGCCCCCTTAATTATGGTGGGGATATTGATCATTGGAGCGCCGGAGCCGCCGGACAAGCAGGGGAAGGTGGTAACCACAATGGAGTCGAACAGCGAGTAGCCCAGCAGTGGCCCGACGACAAACACTACTGCCACAGTGGCGATTAGGGAGCAAATTAGAACGGGGATGTAACGCACCATGGCTTTAATCAGTATGTTCCGGTCCAGTTTGCCCAACATGGAGCCACACATCAGCAGGCCAATATTTAACGGGATCAGAATGTCATTGGAAAAGGTTTTGATGGATGTCTGCATGTCTGGAGTGATGTAGCCGATTGTTACAAGTAGCGATGGGGCAAAGATAGTCAGCAAGGCTCCGAAGCCAATGTACTTGCCCAAAAAGGGGGTATTCTTGCCGATAAAGGTCAGAGGCAGCGCGATCGAGACTAGGAATGCCATTAGGCTAAAACTGGTGGATGGCATAAGGTTAAGTCCAACGCTGATCCAGATGATAGCGGCAAACAACAAAAAAGTCGGCGCGGGGATACCCATAAACTTAATTTGAGAAAATTTAGAACTTTGCTGTAACTGGTACTTAGTCATGATACTTTCTCCCTTCGTTATTTCGTGGCAATGCTCTGTTTCGAGAACATGTAAAGTATACCGTGGAATAAAATTTGTCACAAGCGAAGGGATTTCCACAAATTTAGAAAAAAATTCTCTTGTTCCTGCCATTGGAATGCCACAGTGAGTAAAACGTTAAATTTCACATTCGTCTTGCGCTTTTTTCAAGATTTTTATAATATATTTCTAAAGGCGATACCGAGCTTATTTTGGGGAGGTTATACAATATGATAAACCGAGATTATCAATACTTGGTAGAAGTGGCAAAATGCGGAAGCATATCTACTGCGGCATCCAATCTTTTTTTGACGCCATCGACTATCAGTAAGGCAGTCCAGAAAGTGGAGGCAGAATTCGGACTGCCGCTGTTCTTCCGGGAGGGAAGGCACATGATTCCAACAGAAGCGGGGAAGATATTCCTTGCTGAGGCCAGCGGGATCCTGCGCCGCCAGATGGATCTGGAACAGAAAATGCACTCCATGTCCGTTCAGAACAATAATAGTCTCCGCGTGGGTTGCCTTATGGACCTAGATCTGACAGGCGCTGTGCTGGACTTCCAAAAGAAATTTCCAGAAGTGCAGGTCAGTCTATGGGAGACTACGGGGGAACGACTTTGGGAGTTGATAGGCAATCGGGAGATAAATTTGATGGTCTGCGAGATCAACCCGGATGATTTGGATGAGCAGCAGTTTACACCTCTGTGTAGTACTTGCATGGTTATTGTGGTAGCGCGAAACCATCCACTGGTCAAAAAGGCTGTCTGGATGGAGGGGCGGAATTACCCCGCTGTCTCCCTGCGTGAGTGCCTGAGTTATCCACTGATATCCCCGTCACCCCAACAGCGTTTGTGGAGGGGGGTGCAGAATGGGTTTGAGTGGAACTCAATTCCTGTGCCCCCGGTTTATGCCTATGCCACTAGCCCTAAGAGCATTTTCAGGTTGGTGTCTCAAACGAATGGATTTACCTTGGCCTTTGACCGTTCCGCGCAGGAATATGTGAACCAGATGAATCTGTCCCTGCTGGCTGTTCGTGAGTGCCAGGCGATTCGAAGCTGTGCTGTCTGCTGCCAGTATGACCATACACTAACTGAGGTGGAGAAAGGGTTTATCGAGAGCTGCAAAAAGACGTTTTGAGAATGAACTTAAAATGCCCATGATTCCTTGCTCAAAGGAATATGGGCATTTCAAATTCAACGTATTTTGTCGGAAAATATTTCTATAAATACTCAGAATGACCCGAAGCCGTCCTGTGTGCCCGGAAAAAGCGGGTACCGGCCCCCTAGCTCAGCGACTTCGCCAAATCCCGGTTGGCGTTTGCCATGGCCTGGTTCCAGGCGCGGATCTCCTCCATGGACGGGCGGACACCGTTTTTGATGGCCTCCCTGCAGGGGCTTATGACGTGGCCCTCGTTGGCGGCAAGGCCCTCGCAGACCGAGGCCAGCTGCGGCGCGATCTCGCCGGGGATGACGGTAAAGCCGTGGATGTCGGCGTGAATCAGGTCGCCGGGGCGGATTTCCAGCCCGCAGAGGATCACTGGGCAGTCGATGGCCTCCACGTGGATGTAGGCGTGGGACACCAGCACATGGGTTGACATAAAGTTGAAGCCCACGCTGTCACCGGCGGGGATATCCCGCACGCCCCCGGCCGTCAGCGTGCCAACTGCGCCCAGGGATTTAAAAATGCTGGCCTGCACCTCGCCCCAGAAGGAGCCCAGGGGCTGCGGGTCGATGTCCTGGATGCAGATAATGGACGGGCCGTCCACGTTCCGGGCGTTCTCGTACAGCTTGAGCTTCAGCTCTTTCTGCTCCGGCGTCTCCGGGAACATGGCCCCGATCTTTGCGGTCACCGCGTAGCCCACCATGGGGGTCTGAAAGTCCCCGCTGCGCTGCACCATCCCCGGCCGGCCAAAGCCGCAGGTTTTGGGGCGGAGGTTAAACAGCTCGATGGCGTTGCAGATGGTGGGGGTGTCGAATTGTTTGAGGGAGTTGAAAAGTTCGTTGTCTGACATAGGGGGTACCTCCAAAGGATTTATTTTTTGTTGATTTTCAGCCGGAGGAGACGTTTGTGGTGTTGCTCCAGCGTGTGGGCAGAGACATCCATACAGTCAAGTATAACATTGTGGTTACTAAAAAGATAGCTTGGCAGGGCGTTTTACTGAAATGATTCAGGAAGTGAATCCCCCCATAATTTACATTAATTTTCACCTGTGATATACTCTCAACAGAACAGAAAATCACATGACCTGAACCGGGAGGGAGCGGCTTTGACTTCAAATGAATTGTTGTATGTGAAAACCATAGCGGACGAGCGAAGCATCACAAGGGCCGCGAAAAAGCTGCACATATCTCAGCCTTCCCTCACACAGGCCGTCCATCGGATCGAGCAGGATTTAGGAGCCGTGCTGTTTGTGCGAACATCGGCGGGAACCCAGCTCACGGAGGCGGGAAAACGCTATTATGCGATGGCGGATGAGATTCTCAACATTTACCAGAACTTTAAGAGGGAGCTTCAGGAAGCGCATGAGGACGTGAGAGGAGCTCTGGCGATCGGCGCGTCCTGGTATATCTCCACCTATTATCTCACGGAGGCGATCTCCGCTTACTGTATGGAGTACCCGCTTGTGGAGGTTAGCCTGACAGAGAAAAATACGTCTGAATTGGATGAACTGTTTAAGCGCGGGGAGCTGGATCTCATCTTTATCCACCGCTGTCCGTTTGAGCAGGAGCCGCCGCCAAAGTCCCTGAATGTGCGCGTGATCCGCCGGGAGCGCCTGTGCCTTGTGGCCCCGGCCAGCTTGAATCTGTCGCGCCGCGCGCAGGAGCGTGAAAACTATGAGCACCCGGTGCTGGATTTGAATGAGATCCGTGAAATTCCGGTAGTGAGATTCAGGGAGGTCCAGCGGATCCGCCAGATTGTAGACTATGTGATGGACCAGGCCCGGGTCAGCCCGCCCACGCTTTTGTCCACCTACGGGTTCCAGAATGCGTTGGAGCTGGCGGTCAGCTCCAACGCGATCACCTTTTTGCCGGAGAGATTCATAGACGGCCCGGCGGCCTCCGGATATCCTGTGGAGGTGTTCGACATTGACCGGCGCTTTGACTTGTACTGGGATATCTGCATGTGCTACCGGAACCAGGAGACATATCCGACGGCGATGCAGCGCCTTTTGGGCCTTCTGGAACGCCGGCCGCTCGCTTAAAAATGCAAAAATCCTGGCATGCTTTGGCTGTGAAAGCCGCGCATGCCAGGATTTTGTGATTTTATGAGTAATGGATAATAGTTGCCAGCATCAAAAGCACTGCAGCTGCCACCGTCCAGAGCGCGAACAGTTTGATTGCGTATTTAAACCACTTGGTAAAGGGAATGTTGGCGAAGCCCACAAACCCCATGGTTGCCGCGGCGTGGGGAAGGATAAAGTTGCAGAATCCGTCGCCGAAGTTAAAGGCCAGGACGGCTGTCTGACGGCTCATTCCAACCAGATCTGCCACCGGGATGAAGATTGGCATGGTGATTGCAGCCTGGCCACTGCCGGAGGTCACAAAAAAGTTGATGATGATGTGCATGATCAGCATGGCTGGCGCCTGCAGCAGGCGCGGGAAGATCCCGAGGAGGCTGGCCAGCCCGTTTACCACCGTGTCCATCACGTTTCCGGCGGTCAGGATTCCGGATATGGCATACGCAAAGCCTATGAGCATGCCGGTGGTGGCCATTCCCTTCACCCCGTTCATAAAGCAGGCGCACATTTTATTGACAGGCATGCGCATCACGAGGCCGGACAATAAACCCATATAAAGGAAAATGGCGGCTGAACTGCCAAAGGACAGTTCGCGGAAAATGGCCACGTAAATCATGTAACCGATGCACAGCGCCACCACCACGGCCACGGGAATATGCTTTTTTTCAAAATCAGGGACAGATCCGGTTTCAAAAGCATCGGAGCCCAGCTCAATCCCGTATACCAGGCTTTTCTCGGGATTTTTGCGTACCATCTCTGCATATCGGACCACAAACAGAATGGATATGATCAGAAACGGGACCATGCAGAACAGGCGGTAGCCCATCCCGGAGAAGGTGGCCAACTCGGCGATACTCTGGGCGGTGCCCGTGTTGGGCAGATTCATGGCTCCGCAGGAGAACCCCACAGCTCCCCCGAGCATAATGATGGAGATTCCCACGATCGCGTCATAGCCCATGGCCGTGGCGATGACGATCCCCAAGGGGGCGAACGGTATGAAGTAATTCAGATTGATCGGGATACACAGCAGCGCGAATATTGTCATTAAAAATGCGATCACGAACCACTCTTTTCCCTTTGCCTTTCGGCTGAGTGTCCCAGCCGCTCCCTGGAACATACCGGACTCCAGGACAATTCCCAGTCCGCCCCCCGCGCACAGCAGCGCGAATATGATGGAGCGGGCACTGTCCAGACCCGCGTACACATAGTTCAAAATGGTCAGTGGATTGACCGGTGAGCGCTCAATATAGTGGAAGCTCCCAGCCACAACCATTGTTTTTCCGGCCTCGTTCTTGACCCGCTCAAAGCTTCCGGCAGGGATCAGATAGGTCAGCGCCGCGGCAATCAGCATCACAAAAAAGATAATTGCCAGAGAATGAGGTACATTTAATGATTTTTTCTCTTTCATCTGTCTTCCTCCCCTAGATCCGGTATTTTACTGCTCAGCCACCCCTGTATATACGCCGCAATTTCAAGGTTGTTCTTTTCCAGCATCATCATATGCCCGTTTCCATGAATTCCCACGTCGGCCAGCTTTACAAAGTCATGTTCCACTCCCAGCTGCCTTAACACGTGGGAGGTCAGGTGATCGTACTGTGCGTGGTACGAGGCCTCCGCGGTCAGAATAAGGATTGGTATCTGCGCCAGGTGCGGGAGGCGGTGCTCGTGATCATTTAACACCCAGCCGTCGCATTCCCCCTCTGTGGCGGAGTGATGAAGCGTCAGCTGAAAGTCGCTGACGGATTGAACCGGCGGCTCAAAATGGAGCGGCAGCTCAGAAATTCCGTAGTTTTTAGCCAGGCTGCAGGAGCGGTCATTGGAAAATGGCGGGCCGGACGGCTCCAGCGCCACAATTGCCTTCACCATGTCCGGGTATGCATCCGCAATATTCCAGCCGAACGGGCCCGCCTGGGAGTGGGTAAGCAGAATGGCTGGGCCGGTCTTTCTGAGGAGATCCTTGGCGCAGTTAAGCACCAGCTTCTGGGAGAGGGCGTTGTCCGGCAGGTATTCCACCTGGGAAGCGGCGAACTGGTCAAACACTTCCGTGCCGATGGCCCTGCCATTTTCAGGCCACTGGGTGTGAAGCGGGGCGGTAGGCCAACTCCCGTGATCGGATGTAAAGCGCTGCTCCAGGGCTTCCACAGGATGGAACGTTCTGGGTCCGTCCTCCTGCGGGTGGTAAGCGGAGCGGCCTCTGGCGGGCTGTTCTGCGAGGTAAACGACATACCCCTGATTGACGAAATAGTCGGCCCACCCCATGCGGCCGTCCGGAGTCCCCAGCCAGTTTACGTTTGTCTGCCCGGCACCGTGAAACAGGATCATTGGGTACGGTGACCGTATCATTTTGGGCACATAAACCTCCACAAACATCTGTCCGCCCATATGCCGCTTTCCGGGATCCCCCTTATAGGTACCTCCCACATAAAAATACCCCCTGGCCTTAAGGCCTGACTGCTCGATTACAGCAACATTCAATTTTGACAAAGTGCTACCTCCCTGTGAATCAATTTGTACCGGCCGGTACCTCATAACAAAATTATACGGGAGATTGCAGGCCAGGAGGAAATACCATTCTCCAATTTTGCTCATAACAAAAACCTATGGGGGACGGAAGGACAACCCCAAAAAAAGACAAAGAAAAAGTAGATACCTTCATATCTACCTTTTCCTGTATCATTCCCTAGTCCTATCTCACCGCTTCCCCAATCCCCTCGCAGAACGTAGGATGCGGGAACACCACCTTTGCCAGGTCCTCCAAGGTCAGCCCGTTCACGATCGCCGCAGAGAACTGGCTCACCATGTCGGTCGCCCGCGCGCACATCATCTGCGCGCCGAGAATGCGGTGGGTGTCCGCGGCGGCCACCACCTTGATGAAGCCGCGCTCCTGGCCGCTGAGGATGGATTTGCCGTTGGCGCCCATCACATATTTGCGGGATATAATCTCGATTCCCGCCGCCTTGGCCTCGTCCGCGGTGATCCCGGCGCAGCCGATCTCCGGGTCCGTGTACACACATCCGGGGATCACGGACAGGTCGATCCCCGGCTCCTTCCCGGCCATTACCGCCACAGCGTTTCGCCCCTGGGCGGTGGCCGCGTGGGCCAGCTGGACGCCGCCAATGACGTCCCCGATGGCGAAAATTCCGGGCACGCTGGTCTCAAAGTGTTCGTTCACACGGATGCGCCCGCGGTCCATGGCCATGGACTTCACGGCCTCCGAGGCGTCTTCGGCGAACAGCCCGCTTGTGCACGCGCGCCGCCCGGTTGCGATGAGCACCCGGTCCCCGGCCGCCTCGGCCGGCTTCTCCTTCTCGGTGTACCGGCAGATCAGGGAATTGTCCGCGCCCGCCGCGATTTCCTGGACGGACGCCGAGGTGTGGATGTCCACGCCCCGCTTCTTCATGATCATTTTCAGGTTCTGGGAGATCTCCTTGTCCATGTTGGCCAGGATGCGCTCCAGCGCCTCGATGACGGTCACCCGGCAGCCCAGAGCGCTGTAGACCGAGGCGAACTCCATACCGATGACGCCGCCGCCGATGATAATGAGGTGGCCCGGCAGTGTGTTACAGTCCAGCAGCTCGTCGCTGGTGATCACACCCGGCAGGTTGGCCCCGGGGATGGGGGGAACCGCGGGGGTGGAGCCGGTTGCGATGAGGATGTGCGCGGCCGCAAGCTCAGTGCCCTCGGGGTCGATCCGCACAAGGCCCGAGTCCACGATCGCGGCCGAGCCCTGGATGACGGTCACGCGGTTCGCCTTCATCAGGGAGGCGATTCCGCCGCGCAGCTGTTCCACCACCTGGTTTTTTCTGGCGATGAGCTGTTCCATGTCGCAGCGGATCCCGTCCGCTGTGAGCCCCATGGGGGCCGCGCCGCATACCTCGCGGTAGAGCTCGGCGGTGTGCAGCAAGGTTTTTGTGGGGATGCAGCCGCGGTTTAAGCAGGTTCCGCCCAGCTCCCGCCGCTCCACCAGAGCGGTTTTAAGGCCAAGCTTCGCGGCCTCGATGGCCGCCTCGTAGCCCCCGGGGCCGGCGCCGATTACGATGAGATCATATCTGTCTGCCATATATTTTTCCCTTTCCTGGTTCTTATAATTGAATCGCGGGTCAAAAACTTTCGGCGATCAGGCCTTTGATGTCGGGGAGCATCTGGGATAAGACGGTCTCCGCCGCCCCCGCCTCGCCAGTTTCCCGCCAGCTCTCCGCCAGCTGATCCACCGCCGCCCAAAGCCCCTCCCGGCCGCAGCGGCACCCGACAAGGGCCTGGGGCAGCCGCGCGATGAAATCCGGGTCCATGGCGTCGGAGTAGGCGGCGGCCTCCAGCACGACCCCGCGGTCCACGTGGAGCTGCAACTGAATATCGCCCCAGCCAAAGCGGCGGGACAGCTCGTAGTCGAAGGACAATTTTCGCCCGTATTTCCACTGGTCGGAGGCGAAGCGGCTGGTCAATTGTTCGATTTCCCCGGCCGGGAGCTCCGACTCGTCCATGCGTCGGGGGGTCAGGCCGTACACTTGGGAGAACGCGTCCACCAGCGCCTCCTTTAACTGCGCGATGGTCAGCCCCGGCAGCAGCTCCCGCAGGTTCACCACCCGGGATTTCACCGAGGAGACGCTCTTTGCGGCCAGCTTTTCCCTGGAAACGCTGAGATACCGGGCCATCTGCCCGGTGTCCACGTCCACCAGCAGCGTGCCGTGGTGACAGCAGTAATCGCCGCTCTGGTAAAAGGCGTTGCCGGAAAATTTGCGCCCGTCCACGGTCACGTCGTTGCGCCCGGTCTTCTCGCTGTGGATCCCCAGCTCCCTTAAGGCCTCGATGATCACGTCCAGCTGGCGGCCCACATTGTAGTCGGCGCGCCTGGCGATGAAGGTGAAATTCAGGTTCCCCAGGTCGTGGAACACGGCCCCGCCGCCGGAGAGACGACGCGCCAGATAGCCCCCGTCCTCCTCCAGAACCCCCACACGGCACTCCTTGAAGCAGTTCTGGTTTTTCCCGATCACCACGGTGCGGTGATTCTGCCACAGAAAGAGGATGCACTCCCCCTCCGCCACATGGCTTGTCATATATTCCTCCATGGCCAGGTTTTTGTAAGGCCATGTGTTGTCTGTCTCAATCCAGGTCAATGTATGAATCATGCTTTCCCATCCTGTCTCTGCGGTTAATATTCCGCCCGCCCTCCGGCCGTGAGGCGTTTGGGCGGGCGGATGAACGAATGCATTCGTCAGTCTTTGTTTTCCCAGGTGTAGCGCAGCACCGGTTTGCGGGCCGCGGTGACCTCGTCGGGCCGCCCGATGGGCGTGTTGTGTGGAGCGCTGTGGAGCGCCTGTGGATTGTTCAGCGCTTCCTCGTAAATTTTGTGGAAAACTTCGATGGCCTCGTCCAGAGTCTCCCGGGACTCGGTCTCCGTGGGCTCCACCATCAGCGCCTCGTGGACGATCAGCGGGAAGTACATCGTCGGCGGGTGGATGCCGTAGTCCAGCAGCGCCTTGGCCACATCCATGGCGGTCACGCCGTTGTCATGCTTTAGGTGCTCCAGGGACATGACAAACTCGTGCATGCAGGTCTCGTCGTAGGCCATCTGGTACACGTCGGAGAGCTTCACGCGCATGTAGTTGGCGTTTAACACCGCGTTCTTCGCGGCCTCCGGTATGCCCTCGCGCCCCAGGGTCAGGATGTAGGCCAGGGCCTTTACCACCACCAGGAAGTTGCCGTAGAACTGCTTCACGCTGCCGATGGACTCCCCGGCCCGCTTGAAGGCCAGCTGTCCGTCCGCGCCGCGCTCAGCCCGAACGCCCGGCAGGAACGGGGCAAGGAATTCCTTGCAGCCCACCGGGCCGCTTCCGGGGCCGCCTCCTCCGTGGGGCGTTGAGAAGGTCTTGTGCAGGTTCAAGTGGACCACGTCGAAGCCCATGTCGCCGGGCCGGACAATTCCCATGACCGCGTTCAAATTGGCGCCGTCGTAGTAGCAGAGGCCGCCCGCCTGGTGCACGATCTCAGTGATCTCCAGGATATTTTTGTCGAACAGTCCAACCGTGTTGGGGTTTGTCAGCATGAGCCCCGCCGTGTCCTCGCCGACCGCGTTTCTCAGCTGGTCCAAGTCCACGCAGCCGTCCTCGCGGGACGGGATACTGATTACCTGGTAGCCGCACATGGAGGCGCTTGCCGGGTTGGTGCCGTGGGCGGAGTCCGGGACGATGATCTTGGTCCGCTTTGTGTCCCCGCGGTGCACATGGTAGGCCTTGATTAACAGCAGGCCGGTGAACTCGCCGTGCGCTCCGGCCGCAGGCTGGAAGGTCATGGCGTCCATGCCGGTGATCTCGCAGAGCAGCTGTTCTGCGGTGTTTAATACCTCCATGGCGCCCTGCACGGTGTGCTCCGGCTGGAGCGGGTGCAGCTTTTTAAAGCCGGGAAGCGCGGCGGCCTCCTCGTTGACCTTGGGATTATATTTCATGGTGCAGGAGCCCAGGGGGTAAAATCCGTCGTTGACCCCGTGGGTTCTCCCCGCCAGCTGGGTGTAGTGGCGGCTGATCTCGTTTTCCGACATCTGCGGCAGGCGCGGCTTTGCGGCCCGCTTCATGGAGCCGTCAATCTCGGCTGCGGGCACGTCGCAGGGCGGAAGCAGGCTTAAATGGCGTCCTTCCATGCCTTTCTCAAATACCAGCTTCATACTCAGCCCACCTCCTTTTTCATCGCCCCGAGGGCGTCAGACACAATCTCTGCGGTCCGGTCCATCTCTTCTCTGGTGTTCATCTCCGTGGCGCACCAGAGGATTTCGCTGTCCGACAGGGGCAGACCGCCGAGGATTCCCTCACGCTCTAACGCAGCGAGCACGGTCTCGGAGGAGCCCTCCGGCCCGCAGGTGACAAATTCGTGGAAGAAGTTTTTATCGTGCTTGGGAGCCAGCCCGGCCGCCTTCAGCACATCCCGCAGATAGCGGGCCTTGGCCATGCACTGCTCTGCCGCCTCGGCCATGCCGTCCGCGCCCATGGCGGTCATGTAGACGCTTGCGGTCAGCGCGCACAGGGCCTGATTGGAGCAGATGTTGGAGCTGGCCTTCTCGCGGCGGATGTGCTGCTCGCGGGCCTGCAGAGTCAGGACGAAGGCGCGGTTTCCGGCGCTGTCCGTTGTCTCGCCCACGATCCGGCCCGGCAGCTTTCGCATCATGGCGGCGGTTGCTGCCATAAAGCCTAAGTAGGGGCCTCCGAAGGCTAAGGACATGCCCAGGGGCTGGCCGTCGCCCACCGCGATGTCGGCCCCGCACTCCGCGGGGGTCTTTAACACGGCGAGGGACATGGGATTGCAGCCCATGATGAATTTTGCGCCGGCGCTGTGCGTGATCTCGCCCAGACGGTCTGCGTCCTCCAGACAGCCGTAATAGTTGGGCTGCTGCATGTAGAAGCATGCGGCCTGCGGGTCGTTTGCCAGCATGGTCTCAAGGGCTTCCATATCGGTGACGCCGTCCGTCTCCGGGACAAGCACCACCTTGGTGTCGCTCCCGAAGCAGTAGGTTTTCACCACCTGGATCACATCCGGGTTGGCCGCCGCGGACAGGTAAACCGTGCTGCGCTTGCGGTCGCGGCACATGGCTACAGCCTCGGCAGCCGCGGTGGCGCCGTCGTACACGGAGGCGTTGGAGGCGTCCATGCCGGTGAGCTCGCAGATCATGGTCTGATACTCAAAAATGGATTGGAGGATTCCCTGGCTGATCTCCGCCTGATAGGGCGTGTAAGCCGTGACAAACTCCTCCTTGCCGGTCACGCTGCCGACGATGGCGGGAATATAGTGGTTGTAAGCGCCCGCGCCGCGGAAAATGTGGCGGAACACGGTGTTTTTCTCGGACATCTCTGTCATCCGGCGGATGATGGAGAGCTCGCTTTGCCCCTCCGGCAGGTTTAAGCCGCCTTCGAGGCGCACCTGCTGCGGAATGTGGGCGAACAGGTCGTCAAAGCTGTCGTAACCGATGGATTTCAGCATCTCCAGCTGCTCCTGTTTGGTACCCGGTACATAGGATCCCATGTTGTCTCCCCCTTTTACTCCTCGATGGTTTTTAAGTACTCCTCATAGGCCGCGGCATCCATTAACTCCTCTTTGTCTGTGATGTCGGACACCTTCATGAACCAGGCGCCGTAGGGATCCTGGTTGATGGCCTCGGGGGTGTCAAGCAGGTCCTCGTTGATGGCCGCAACTGTGCCGGAGAGGGGGGAGTAGACGTCGGAAACGGCTTTCACGGACTCCACATCCGCGAAGGTCTCCCCCGCGGTCACCTCGTCGCCCGCCTCGGGCAGATTCACGAATACCAGATCGCCGAGGGCATCCTGGGCGTAATCGGACAGGCCCACAAGGGCAGTTCCGTCCTCCTCCATCTTCACCCACTCATGGGACTTGGTGTACATTAACTCGTTCGGATAATTCATAATATTACCTCCTGGAATTGTTTTATTTTATGATTGATATTGGTTAAATTTGAATTAGGATCTCTTGTAGAAGGGGAGCTTTACGACCTCGGCAGCGACGCGCCGTCCGCGCACCTCCACCTCCACGGCCGTCCCCGGCTCCTTGTAGCTTACGTCGATGAGCGCCATGGCCACCGGGTAGCCAAGGTACGGGCAGTGGGTGCCCGAGGTGGTGACGCCGATCTGCTGTCCGTCCACGTAGACGGGCTGGTGTTCGCGGACGATGCCGCGGCCGGTCACCTTTAAGCCCACGCGCCTGCGGGTTAAGGGGCCTTTTGCCTCGATGGCCTTCTTGCCGATAAAGTCCTCCTTATCCATCTTGACGAACATGCCAAGGCCCGCCTCCTTGGGGGAGATATTGTCGTCCATCTCATGGCCGTACAGGGGCATGGACGCCTCCAGGCGCAGAGTGTCGCGGGCGCCCAGACCGCAGGGGATTAGGCCCTCGTCCTTGCCATTCTCCATGAGCAGGCGCCAAAGCTTCGGCGCATCCGCCGCGGCCAGGTAGATCTCCACGCCGTCCTCGCCGGTGTAGCCGGTTTTGGAGATGATGCACTTCATGCCGTCGATGGTGCAGTCGAATTTGCAGCTGTAATACTTTTCCGGGATATCCGCCTCGTCTGCCACTTTCCGCAGAATTTCCATGGCCTTCGGCCCCTGGAGGGCCAGCTGGGCGACGGAGTCGGAGATGTCGGTGAGCTCGGCGTCGCCGGTCACATGGGCCTTCATCCAGGCATAGTCCTTATCCTTGTTGGCTGCGTTCACCACGATGAAATAGCAGTTGTCCCGCACCTTGTAGACGATCAGATCGTCCACCACGCCGCCCTCCTCGTTGCACATGGGGCTGTAGCGGGCCTGGCCGTCCGCCATCACGGTGTAGTCGTTGGTCAGCAGATTGTTTAAATTCTTCAACGCGTCGGGGCCCTTTAACACGATCTCGCCCATGTGGGAGACATCGAACAGGCCGCATTTGGTCCGCACGGCCATGTGCTCGGCGATCACGCCCGTCCCGTACTGCACGGGAAGCAGATAGCCCGCAAAGGGAACGATCTTGCCGCCGCTTTCCACATGGATGTCGTAGAGCGGCGTTTTCAGGCCGGTTGTTTCGGTTGCCATAAGCTGTTTCCTCCTTGAAATTGTGAGTTGGGTTCCGCATAATCCGGATGTGGGGAGCAGGTCCGCCGCCATCGTTTGTTCCAGGGTTTGTTAAATATAAATCAAAAAGCGCGCAGACAACAAATGTTAGTCTGTGCGCTCTGTCTCTTAACCTGAAAGATTGGGCTTCGTCGGTGCGTGATCGCTTTCCAGAGTTTCGTCCGGTACCTGGTCCTTTTGCCTGAGAGTTTTTCGCGTCCCCTTCGGCTCCGCCGCGTCCCTTGTGCTTTGCGTCCGCGCGGTCTCTCCCAGATCCATCATCCGAAAATTATGCGGTTTTTCTAAATTCATCTTACCATAGGAAAGATTTTCAGTCAATATACACATTTTGTGGCTTTTTTAACAATCAGGGCTCAAAATTTCCAATTCCGTTTTTAAAAAAGGCTGGTAATCCGGGGAGAAGTAGTATATAATGAGCGGAGGAACAGGGAGGCGAGGGATTTTTTCAGATCGCCTCTTTATTGTCTGAGCGAAAGAGGGTGACGTGGATGCACAAGTTTATGCGGACGGTAGGGTTCAGCAAATACCAGAAGAAAAAGGACATGGAGGAGCTGCTTCGCCAGCTGGCGGCTCAGGCCGTGCGGACCGGGAAGCTGGCGGAGAAGGAAGGCAGTATGTTCTGCGAGCTGCGGGCCGAGCTGGCGGATGGAATGGGCGTGGTGATGGCCGGGGAGATGGATGAGGAAGGGACCTTCAGCCAGGAGTACTATTTTCCCTATGTGAAGAATTCCGGGATCAGCTCCGACGCGGAGTGCTCCATCCAGCGTCACGCCGAGAAGGAGACCTACGCGGGCTTGCTGGATGAGTACCGGGTGGGAATCTCCCTGATTTTCTACATGGAAAACTCCATGGAATACCGGCTGCGCCGGATGAACCGGGAGGTGACGGACGCCAAGGGCGTTTCCCTTACCGGCCTTGCGGTGCAGGGCAAGATCCTTCTCCCGGTGCGAAAGACCAAGCAGCAGGCGGAGAGCAGCCGCCAGGCCTCCAAGAAGCGCACCAGCCTGATCGAGGCGGCGAAGAACGGGGACGAGGACGCCATCGAGACCCTGACCATCGAGGACATCGACATGTACTCCATGGTGTCGCGGCGCATCGCCCACGAGGACATCTACTCCATCATCGACACCTGCTTCATGCCCTGCGGCGTGGAGTGCGACCAGTACTCGGTGATCGGCGAGATCACGGACATCGAGGTCAAGACCAACCGCCTGACCGGCGAGGAGGTCTTAAACCTGGAGCTGGACTGCAACGACATGACCTTCCATGTGGCCATCAACCGGAAGGATCTGTTAGGCGAGCCGCTTCCGGGCCGCAGATTCAAAGGCCAGGTGTGGATGCAGGGCACGGTGGAATTTTGACTTGATTTTTTGCATGAAATAATGTACTATAGAAGGCGGACCACAGGTGTATACCGGTGATCCGCCCTGAATTTTTATGGGATGTTTCCGTAGCTCAGCAGGATAGAGCGACCGCCTCCTAAGCGGTAGGTCGGGTGTTCGAATCACCTCGGGAACGTTTGAGACTATGCCGAAAACCTTGATTTTAGTAGGTTTTCGGCTTTTTTTGTTTTTTGTGAGATTTGGGGAGTTGATAATAAAATGACAGCGGGTTTTCTGTCCGGCAGTCTGCGCTCATCTGCAAGTGAATAATGTTGCCCACTAGTCTCTACAGAATGTCCAAGCCGCAATGCGCATTCAACAGGCCCGGTTTTTCATCGCAGGAGCAGGGCGGGCCGACGGTAAATACTCCAATAATTTCCTATAGGGGTGGCAGTGTTATTGTAAAAAATCATAGGTATGTTATAATGAAACAAAATAGTATGATTCAAGGAGAATTTACCTATGCAAAAGGCTCTTGAAAAGCGAAGCAGTGGGGAGAAGTTGCATCATGACAGCGGCAGCCTGCTTCGCGTGTCAGGAAGCCTTATTTTAGTGCTTTTTTTGATTGTAGGTGTATTGGGCTTTGTGTCCAAGATTAACAACAGCCTGCGGGAGGACACGGAGAGCAGTATTAAGAGCATGACAAAAATCGGGGGCGAGTACATCCAGGAATATATCATGCAGGACTTGCGCAGCCTCCGCGATATCTCTGATCTCATGGCACTCCTTCCGGAGGAGAGGAGGCAAGGGCAGCTGCAGGAATGTGAAGAAAAAGGGATTTTCGACCGGCTCGCCCTGATCTATCCCGATGGAACCGGGTTTTTCAGCGACGGGACCGGGATTACGGAAGAGACAGATATGGAGTGGACAAAATTCCCTGAGGACAGCGATATCAGCCAGGCATTTTATGGCTGGAACGGAAGAAAGCAGATCCTCATGCGGACAAAGATCCAGTCCGGGGACGGATGGCAGGCCATGCTCTACGGATACGTTGATTTGGAGAAATATTATGTTCCGGCGGCCATGGAATTTCTTGACAGCCGCGGCTTTGCCTATATGATCGACGGGAAGAGCGGGGAGTATCTCGTCTATACGAAGAATACGATCGCTCAGAGAACCTACATTTCCCTGTACCAGATGTTGGAGAAAAGTGGAAACTCCGAGGAAACGCTCCAGAATATCCGAGAGCTGGTGGAGGCAGGGCAATCCGGAAGTATCGTGGTGAGGACGGAGACGACCGACAATTATCTGTATTTTACACCGGTGGAAAATACACCTGGCTGGTATATGGCGGCGATTGTGCCTCTGGAGGTCATCCAGCAGTCGAGAAGTTCCATCCTGTTTTTGGTGTCGCTGGTCTGCCTGTTTATTTTTCTGTGTGTAATTGGCCTCATGCTGGTGGATAACAGCAGAAGACGTGAGGCCGCTCTTTCCAGGGAGAGAGAATACCGCGACACGCTTTTTGGCCTGATCGCGGAAAATGTGGAACAGGTTTTCATGGTGTATAATGGGAGAAACCGTCGGATGGAGATGGTATTCCAGAATGCATTCCGTGTACTGGGGCTGGAGGCAGATGACTGCAAGAAGAATCCGAGGAAATTTTTTGACCGCTGTGAGAGCGAGACCCTGAGAGAAGCCGCTGCCCGGATGTTAGAGGGAGACCTGCGGGAAAATGTGGGGGAGGAATGCCGGTATGGACATGCCTCAAATGGATCTTCCCTCTGGCTGAAGGTCAAAATCCTTCACATTGACGGGAATGCGGGGGGCAATCAGTATATTGTGGCAGTGGAGGATCAGACGGCGGAGCGGGAAGTCCGGAGAAATCTGGATTCTGCTCTGATGACGGCCGAGAAGGCCAGTAAGGCAAAGAGTGAATTCCTCTCCTCCATGAGCCACGATATCAGGACTCCGATGAATGCCATCATGGGAATGACGGAGCTTGCACTGCTTCAGAAGGACTGCACCGGCAGCGTGCGGGAGCTTCTTCAGAAAATCAGCACCTCCAGCCGCCACCTGCTCAGCCTGATCAATGACATCCTGGATATGAGCCGGATTGAGAGCGGAAAACTTAATATCAGCTGCCAGCCGCTTCAGATCGAGGAGGAGATACAGAAGGTCTCGGATATCATACGCGGCCAGGCTGAGGAGAAGAAGCAGGAATTTACCGTTACGATACATAACCTGAAGCATAAAAGAGTCTACGGCGATGCGCTCCGGATGAACCAGATTCTAATCAATATCCTGGGAAACAGCCTTAAATTTACTGGGGAAGGCGGAAAAATCAGCTGGGATAGTACAGAATTAGAGGACGAACCGGGATGGATGCGTCTGCGCTTTGTCCTTTCGGATACCGGGTCCGGCATGTCGCCTGAATTCCTGCCCCGCCTCTTTGAGGCCTTTGAGCAGGAAAACAGGGAGAAAAATGCACAGTCCGGAAGCGGGCTGGGAATGGCAATTACGAAGAACCTGGTGGATTTGATGGGCGGCACTATTTCCGTGGAAAGCGAGCAGGGACAGGGCACCACATTTACCGTGGAACTTCGTTTCCAGATCGCAGAGGATCAGGAATGTGAAGAGCAGAGCCAGAAAGACACAAACCCGGATCATGTCCAGAGGCCGCTAAGAAACGCCAGAGTCCTGTTGGTGGATGACAATGATTTAAACCGGGAGATTGCCATTGAGATGCTGTCGGTCTATCAGTTTGAGACAGAGACGGCGGAGAACGGGAAACAGGCCGTTGAGAAATTCCAGGAGCATGAGCCGGGATATTACCGCGCCATTCTCATGGACATCCAGATGCCTGTGATGAACGGGTATGACGCGACGCGCGCGATTCGACGCCTGCCGAGAGAGGACGCCTCTGCCATACCGATTGTCGCCATGACGGCCGATGCGTTTGCGGAGGATGTGCAGAAGGCGGCCGATGCCGGCATGGATGCCCATGTGTCGAAGCCGGTGGATTTCGAACAGCTCTATCTGCTGCTGCAGAAATTGATATAAAAAACAAAAAGATAAGGGGGGAGCTTTTATGAGAGGGAAAAGACGGATGAGCCTGTTTCTCTGTGCCGCACTGGCGGTGGGAAGCATCGCCGGCTGTGCCGGGAAAAATGAGATGGTTGTGGAGGAGAAAAAGGATCCGGTGGTACTGAATTTTTTTCTTCCCATGAGTATCAGAAAGACCGAGGGAGCCAGCGCGACCTTGCGGCTGATCGATGAGTTTAATGCGAGCCACGATGACATCCAGATCCAGGTGGAAGGCATCTCGGTGAAGGACGGTTATGATGATATTTTGGAAAAACGGCTGGCCTCCGGCAAGGGGGACGATATTTTCACGATAAATGCGGATAAGGTGAAACGCTTTGTCAGCAAGGGTTATCTCTATGATCTGTCGGGGCTTCCGGCATATGACCGTCTGTTTACCTCGGCCAAAAAACAGGCATCTGTGGGTGACGTCGTCTATACCATTCCGCTCACCATGTCCGTTTACGGCATGTATGTGAATACAAAACTGCTGGAGCAGTACGGTCTTTCCGCCCCTCAGGATTACGATTCCTGGATTCACTGTTGTGAAGTCCTCAAAGAAAACGGTGTGACGCCCATCGCGATCAACCGGTGGTGCGCAATGACGGTTCCTGTCATGGCAAAGGGGCTTTACCGGATCTATCAGTCGGAGGACTACGAGGATATCGTGAAGGGCTTAAATGACGGCACCATCAAGATCGGCGATTACATGCTGGAGGGCTTCCAGATGTTTGAGATGTTCCTGCAGAAGGGATATTACGGGGAGAATCTGACCAAAGAATACGTAGACGGAATTCCGGCCTGCACGACGGACATGGAGGATTTTAAGAACCAGAAGGTTGGCTTTGCCTTTTTCGGCTGCGGGATCGAGAAATATTTTGGCGATGAGATGGATATGTCGGCCTACGAGGCCCAGGGAGTTCCGGCTCTGCCCGACGGCACCATCTGTATTCCTTCCATTGCGGATCGGTATTGCGTGAACGCACAGAGCGAGCATCTGGAGGAAGCGCTGGAAGTGCTGAGCTATATAACAGAGGACGGTTCCTCTGATATTCTGAAGGATGGCGGCGGAGCCCTGCCGACCCGGGAAGGACAGAAGGGGGAGCCCATAGGTGCGGAGCAGATGAAAGCACTCAGGGAGTTGGCCGCCCAGGAAGGGCAGATCCCGATTGAGGATATGAACCTGCACGTTACCTATTGGGATACGATACGGATTCTGTGCCTGGAGATGGTGGACGGGATGTCTGCTGAGGAAGCGGCAGAAGAATATAATCGGATCCAGATGGAGCTGATTAAGGAGTATGAGGCTGAAAAATAGGGAGGCGAGTGGGAACGTTTGAAAATACGCCGAAAACCCGGATTTTACTGGGTTTTCGGCGTTTTGTTTGCGGGCCAAAGCCCGCCCGCTACTGTCCGTCTTCCTGTTTTAAACCGTTATTTTGTATCACCTTCTGATACCAGTAAAAGCTGTCCTTTTTATAGCGGTTTAAGGTACCTCCTTCCGCCTCGTCCCTGTCCACATAAACGAATCCGTAGCGCTTCTGATAGCCGTTGAGCCAGCTTAAAAGATCTGTAAAAGACCATGTGCAGTATGCCAAAACTTCACAGCCTTCTGTGATTGCCTCCTCCAGAGCCCGGATATGCTCCCTCAGATAATGAATGCGGTAGTCATCGTGAATTTCGTTCGTTTCCGTCTTCTGATCAAAGGCGCCCAATCCATTCTCGGATATGATAATCGGCAGTGCATATCTGCTTGTAATCTCACGGCAGCAAAACCTAAGTCCGTCCGGGTCTATGCTCCAGTCCCAGTCTGTGGTCTTCAGATACGGGTTTGCCGGATTCCGGTAGATTCCCGGAATCCCGGTTTCCTGTGCGGATCCCTTCACGCCGGTGGTGTTCATCGCCCCGTATGGGGTCACCCCGTCCATGGGATTATAAGCACAGACACAGCTCTGGTAATAGTTCACCCCCATAAATGTGATCTCCTTTGCCGCCTGTTTCAGAATTTCGGAGTCTTCTTCCCCCATCACGGGTGCGACGCCCTTCATCTTCAGATAGGCCATCGCCGCTTTCGGGTATCTTCCGTACGCATAGACATCCATCCACCAGTAATTTTTCAGATCATCGTAATTACATTTTGCCATTGCATTCTCCGGCTTACAGTCCAGCGCGTAAGATGGAGTGTAGGCAAAGCTGGCGCCGATCTGTCCGGTGCCTCCCATTTCACGGTATGCAAGCACTGCTTTCGCATGCGCCATAAATGCGTGATGATTCACCTGATAAAAGGTTTTCTGGTCGTCGAATTTTCCCGGCGGATGCTGTGCGGTCAGCCAGCCGAGAGAAGTGAATATATTCTGTTCATTCATGGTGATCCAGTAGTTTACCTTGTCTCCAAAATACCGGAATAGGGTTTTGGCATAGTTCACATAGTCCTCAATAATCTGCGGGCTTTCCCAGCCTCCATAGGTGTCCACCAGGGCCTGCGGCAGATCCCAATGATAAATCGTTACCATCGGTTCAATCCCGTATTTTCGGCACTCCTCAATGATGTTCCGGTAAAACGCGATTCCTTCCTCGTTGACTTCCCCCGTCCCGTTGGGATAGATTCTGGCCCACGCAATCGAAAATCGGTAGGTCCTAAGTCCCATCTCGGCCATCAGGGCAATATCCTCTTTGTAGCGGTGATAGTGATCGACTGCCACATCACCCGTTGTCGCCTGATAGGTCTTCCCCGGAATCCGGACAAACGTATCCCAGTTGGTCATCCCCTTTCCTCCGTCCCTGTATCCGCCTTCAATCTGATAGGCTGCCGAAGCACTTCCCCAAAGGAACTGTCTCGGAAAGCCTGCTGTCTTCATCTGCTCCATTTGTCTGCCTCCCGTTTATCTAATCTGCAGAAGCGGTTTCATTGCGGTTATGTGCTCCCCGGAAACTGCCTTTATTTTTGCATACTTCTCAGAATTCGCTACGATAACCGGAGTCGTAATCTCATATCCGGCATCCAAAATCTCCTGTCTTTCAAATTCAATCAGCACATCTCCCTTTTGAATCACATCACCTGCTTTCTTCTGCGGATGGAAATATTGCCCTTTTAAATTCACTGTGTCAATTCCCACATGAATCAAAAGCTCCACACCGTCGTCACTGACCAGCCCAACTGCATGACCGGTATCAAACATTGCCTCCACTTTTCCGTCAAAGGGCGCATAAACGACTCCTGTTTCCGGCACAACCGCGATTCCCTTTCCGAGAATTTCCTGCGCAAAGGTGGCATCGTTCACCTCTCCTAATGGGATACACGCTCCGTTTAACGGACTTGCAATTGTAATCTGCAGATCCTCCGGCAGCAGCACGGTCTCCTGTTCTTCTACCATCAGATCCAGATCATTCTCTTCCTCATCCACCACATCCTCAAACCCGAGAATCATGGTTATCACAAAGGTAGCAGCCACAGTGACTAAAATGGTCAGTGCCGCAATCAACAGACTGGAGGGCTTCCCTTCCTCCACATACTGTACGATGGTGACAATCGCCGGGGTGGCGATTCCATAACATTTCATCTGGAAAAAACCACCAAATAAGCCTCCGATTGTGCCTCCGATGCAGGCCCCTAAAAGTGGCCGCTTCAATCTCACTGTAACGCCGTAGAGTGCGGGCTCTGTGATTCCGGCAAAAAGCGCGGAGAATGCGGAGGATCCTGCAATCTGCTTGAAATCCTTATTTTTACTCTTGATAGAAACTGCGAGGGAAGCGGCTCCCTGGGCCATGTTGGAACAGAGTTCTCCGATACAGATGAAATTTTCAAATCCGGTTGTCGCAATCATGCCAAGCTTAATCGGTGTAAATGCGTGATGCATTCCGGCCATAACCACAAAGGGATAAACGCCTGCAACCAATCCGATTGCAATAAAACCGAGCTTATCGTGAATGGCGTATACGATCGTGGATAAGCCGTTGCCCAGAATCGCCCCCAGCGGTCCAAGGACAATCAGAGCAATCGGCGCTTCAAACAGTACCACCAGCATGGGCTTCAAAAAGTTTTTCGTTACCACCGGCGTGATCCTGTCCACCAGTTTTTCCACGTACTTTAGGGACCACACAGCCAGAATAATCGGAATAACCGAGTAAGAATAGGATGCATATGCAACCGGAATAAAATTCAGAAACCGCACCGTTTCTCCAGCTTCCTTAGCGCCGCTCATCAGGCTGATGAAATTCGGATGCAGCATGATGAGTGCAATACTCGCCGCATAGTACATATTGGTGCCAAATTTCTTAGAAGCTGATATTGCAATCAATACCGGCATGAAGAAAAAGGCTCCGTCACCCATCACACTTAAGAGCTGATAGGTGTACCCTTCTGTACCCAGCACTCCAATCATCGGAAGCAGCGTCAGCAGCACCTTGATCATTGCGGCGCCGATGATTGCCGGAATGACCGGGGCCATAATGCCGGAAATAGTGTCCATCAGCACGGAAAACAGATTCTGCTTTTCTTTCTTTGCCTCCGCTTTTTTCGGGGCCTCATTTGAGAAATTGCCCAGCTTATTCAGCTCTGCAAACACATTCCCCACATCATTGCCGATGATAATCTGATACTGTCCGGCCTTTTTCATAATTCCCATGACGCCCTTCGTCCTCTTGACCGCCTCGTCATCCACAATGGACTCATCCTTCAGAACAAAACGAAGTCTTGTCATACAATGCACCAGGCTCACCACATTCTCTTTTCCTCCCACGCGCTGCAGGATTTTTTTTGCTACGCTCTCATAATCCATGTCTTTTCACCTCATTTTTCATACTTACTTTTGTGCTTCCTGTATATAAAAAGACCCGACCTCACAGCACCCACAAGACCGTTTCACAATCTTGTAAATCCCTTGAGATCAGGTCTTGCTTAACTGAATAATAACAAACCTGGCTGTTTATTCTGTTTGCTCCTGTTCATCAAGAATTCTCTTGATATGAATCAGAAGATAGAGTTGTTCATCGATGCTCAATCTGTGCCCGAACCGTTTCTCAATATACTGTCCCACTTTTATGACACCGGAATATGCCCTGCGGTTCTGCGCCACCATAACCTTGTATATTTCCTGCATACTGTCCTGATAAGAGCTCTGATCCAGCACTCTCATCGCAAAGAATTTTAAATGCGTCAGAAAGCGCTGATAGGAAAAGGAATCTTCCCGAAATTCAATCTTAAGATGAAGCTTGAGGATTTGTAGAATCGAGTTCAGCATTTCTGTGATCTGCTCAACATTACAATCCTGGCCCGACTCAAATTCCGCGGATACAATGTGCATGGCGACAAAGGCCGCCTCATCCTCTCCCAGATCCACTCCGGACTTCTCACGGATCCACTCTATGGCACTGCATCCCACCTTGTATTCTTTCGGATAGAATTTCTTTATCTCCAGCTTCATCATATTCTTCAAATGAATGCCCGCATGATGCCGCTCCAATGCCGAATTAATGTGGTCTGTCAGTGTAATATAAAGCGCGTCTCTGATTTGCAGGTTTTCCGCTCTCGCAGCTTCCACGACTCTTCCTGCAATCTCCAGATACTGTTCGGATATCTCTTGTACCACCTCCTGAAGCCGGTGGCTATCTTCTGAATTTTGAAGGTAATAGGTTTTATCGACGAGCGATAGATCCAGGTTTTCACCTTTTCTCTTTTTAAATCCGATTCCGGCCCCGGTTGCAATCACTTCTCTGCCTTTCTGATCCACAGTCACAACCGCATTTGTATTCAGAACTCTGACTATCTTCACTTTACCACCCCTGTAGTAATAAAAAAACTGCCTATAATACATAAACGTTGTATTATAAACAGTCTTGCTTACCCTCACGTAATAACAAACTTGTTCTACGGTTCTCATGTTAACATCAATGAGTCTGTTTGTCCAGATTATATTTTATTTTCATCATATCTGACAATTCTATTTTGTATTTTTGTGCAAAATACTTAAAAGCCGTTTGGGTTATTGAAAATGTACCTGGAAAGGCGGAAAAATCAGCTGGGATAGTACAGAATTAGAGGACGAACCGGGATGGATGCGTCTGCGCTTTGTCCTTTCGGATAACGGGTTCGGCATGTCGCCAGAATTCCTGCCCCGCCTCTTTGAGGCCTTTGAGCAGGGAAACAGGCCGTTGAGAAATTCCAGGAGCATGAGCCGGGATATTACCGCGCCATCCTCATGGACATCCAGATGCCTGTGAGGAACGGGTATGACGCGACGCGCGCGATTTGACGTCTGCCGAGAGAGGACGCCTCTGCCATACCGATTGTCGCCATGACGGTCGATGTATTTGAGAGAATCGCCCGAAAGCCTTGATTCTGCAAGGCTTTCGGGCGATTTTGCATTTCGCAAAGAAGTACCAGCATGAGCCGGAGGGATGTTTGAAAGAAACGAGAGAAGGATTTAGCTGATATCATTCATAAGTCTGCTAAAATCGCAGAGCATATCCGGTATCTCAAACCCGTCGCCCCGAATCTCCTGGCGCCAGGCGCTTTCCCATTCCAGCGAAAAGTAACCCTGATACCCTGCCTCCAAAACTAAATTTACAATATCCCGGATTGGCACGATTCCAGCACCGATTTTTGTGTATTTCCAGCTGCTTCTGTCCGGGTCCTCCCAAGGAAGGCCATCTTTTATATGGATGTGAACCAAATCCTTATTCATATACCGCAGCGTTTCCTCGGGCGGTTCTCCGGCCTCTAAGGGGTGCATAATATCCCAGAGAGAGTGAATGTGCCGGAACGGGTATTGATTTAACAGTTCACGCTGAGATTTACCGGTGGCAAATTCGTCATGTGTCTCGATCCAGATTTGTGTCCCATATTTTTCAAGAATCACATCGGCCGCTCTCAGCCACCGCACCAGACCCTCATAATCAATAGGGGGAACCACATCGGAGCGCTTTTTATGCTTATTTCCAAGCATCACCCGCAGGCCCCTGCAGTGTAGAATGTTGGCAATTTGAGAACATCGCTCTAATTCCCGGAGACCTTCCTCCGTATAGCCGATCATTCTTATGCTGGTTCCAAGGTCCGAGACAGCCAGGCCATGTGCGGATAATTTTTCATAAATTTTTTCATACGTGCTGTCCGGCAATTCCAGCTTTGACCAGGAGTGAAATCCCATGCGAATTTCCATTGCGTCTATTCCGCAGGTTTCGCATGCATGGATGGCATCCTCAAGCTCCCAATCCTGAAATGCTAATGTACTGACTGACAGCTTATTTTTCATAACACGCGGCCTCCTCACTGTGCAGCTGTCATGCGAATCGCATACTCGTAGGGAATTTCATCTTCATAGGGCTGCCCTGCTAAAATTGCCTTGATATCCTGCGCCAGCTTAAGGGTCACCTTTTCGCGCATATCAAAGGTTGGGCCGGCCATATGTGGAAACAGCAGGACGTGGGGCATCGCCCGCAGCTCACTGTTCGCGGGCAGCGGCTCCTGGTGGTATACATCCAGCACAGCGCCAAAACGCCCTGTTCGAAGCTCCCGCATCATATCTTCCTCCACCACAATTCCAGCCCGGGCGGTATTTACAAACAGAGCGCCCGGTTTGATCCGCCGCATCAAATCTCCGGTAATGCTTCCGCGATTCTCGTCATTTAGCGCCCCGTGCAGGGAGATGACATCGCAGGTTTCAAACACCTCTTCAGTGCTCGCGATCCGCACACCCAGCTCCTTTGCCTCCTGCGCTGTAATGTATTTCGACGCCACCAGGATGTCCGCGTCAAACCATTTTAGCAGTTTAATATAATATTTCGCGATGGCACCGTATCCGACAATGCCGATTTTCTTTTGAATCAAGCCGGAATTTTTTCCTGGAACACGCCGCCAGTTCCCGCTTTTCATGGAGCATACATCCTCATACATCTTTCGAAGCGCCATGAGCGTGTATACCAGCGTCCCTTCCGCCACGCTCTTCGCATAGATGTCGTTTCCGCTGAGCACAACCACCCCCCGGTCATATTCTTCCTTGCAGATCATGGTGGCCATGGTTCCACCGGTATGTGCATGGATTTTCAGGCGGTTGGCGGCTTTCATGACATCCTCGTCGATTCTTGGCGTCTTCCAGCCTGTTATCAATATGTCCACATCCTTCACGTGTTCAATCAACTCTTCTTTTGTGTAGGCCTGGCGTCCCATGGCGTTATATTCAACTTCCCCCAGCTCTTCTAACGCTGCCTTTGCCTTTGGGGTAAAGAAACTGTCCTGTACTTCCCCAGCGCCTACTGTAACCAAAATTTTCATAGCCTGTTCTCCTTCAAACCTTATCACCAAATGTGGAACTGATTTCCATTTAACTTGCTGATTGCCTCAATAAAGTAATAGTCACCGTAGATAATGGGGATGTGTCTTCCCTCTTCCCCGTGATAGCGCTCGGTTCCCATCTGCAGAATGCTGTCCTCGTCCACGTTCCAATTGCAGAATTTTTCTTCCATCGCCATCAGTATTTTTCCAGCCGCCGTCTCATACATCCTGCGCTCTTCCTCGGTTACATTGCGTGAGAGCTCAATCAGTCCGCTTGCAGCGATTGCGCCTGCAGTGGAATCATAAATAACGGGTGTTTCCGGACTTCTAAAGTCACAGAGCGGCAACCAGTCCGTGCTGCTGACATTGCTGATAAAATAATTGGCGATCGACTTTGCCGCGTCTAAATAACGGCTGTCTTTGGTGTATTCGTAGCTGATCGTAAAGCCATAGAGGCCCCAGGCCTGTCCTCTGCTCCAGGAGGAACCTTTCGCATAGCCCTGTCCGCCGCGGTCATCCAGCTCCTCGCCTGTCTCGGGATCATAAACTACAATGTGCTTACAGCTGCCATCCCCGCGCAGATGATGTTCCAGTGTTTTATTCGCATGCCGTTTTGCGACGTAGGAGAAACGAGGATCTTCTGCCTCAGAGGAGGCCCAGTACAGAAGTGAGAGGTTCATCATACAATCAATGATTGCCCAGCCAATGTTGTGTTCATTGTTTCTCTCGTTCCAGGCCCGGATATATCCGCCCTCCACGTTATAGCGCCCCATCAGCAGGTTGGCGGCCAGCAATGTCCGGATGCGTGATTCGCTGTTGCCGGTCAAACGGTAATTGAGTCCGCTGGATATGTGCCACATGAATCCCACATCGTGGTGGAGTCCGTAGAATTCGCAGAACGCACGATCCAACGTGCGCTCTGCCCTCTCGGCAACTTCCCGGTAGATGGGGTCTTTGGTATCCATATACATCAGCCATAGCATTCCCGGCCAGAACCCGTTGGTCCATTTACAGATATTGCCCCGGTAATCGTTATATGCTCCATCAATGCTTGTATATGGGATGTTCTCCTGGTTTCGCAAAACGGTTGCTTTCATTTTGCGCTCTATTTTTTCTGCGGTCTGTTCCGCAAAGAATTTTAACCGCTCATCCATCGTATAGTTCCTGCCTTTCATCACTGTTTTGCCATGAGCCTGTCATATGCAGCCTGATATGCCGAGACAATCTCATCCATTCCCATGTCCTTCAATGTCTGCATATAGCCGTCAAACTGCTGGTCAATCATGCTAGCGTCAAAGGTCCATTTTTGGAGCTGCTCCAGCATATAGGTTCTGCAGGCCGGATATTTTGCCTGGATCAGATCGTTTTCCTCGTTGGTAAAGCTCAGAGGAGGAACCTGGGGATAGACTGCATTCGCTACGCCGGCCTCTTTATACATTTCCAGCGTTTTTTGTCCCTCTTCGTCCATTGCAAAGTTCTCATAGGACGCATCGTGCAGATACGCCATATCTTCCAGCATGCCGCCCATTTCCATAATCTGTATATTAATCGCTTTGTCAGAATTCATGATCTCATCGGTATATACCGGTTTTCCGTCTACCATGTTGTAGGTTACGCCCTCAATGCCATAGGTCTTTAATCTTCTTCCGATCTCTGTAAACCAGAAGTTCATATACCGCATGCTCTCTTCGGGGTACTTATTGGTGGACGAGATTGCCCAGCCTGCGCCGGTCAATTTCGCTCTGGAGGCAACTTCCCACTGATCCCCATTGATATCCTTGGGGGGAAGCATGCCGACCAGATGGAATCCCTCCACCGTAGAGGCGACGGATTTGTTGTAGCCGGTAGTGGATGGAATCCAGTCATGGCACATACCGCCATTGTTTTCCGGGTATAAAATGTCTCTGGCGTTACCGCCTCTTGTGAACACCTCCGGGTCAATCAGGCCTTCCGCGTACCACTGGCTTACAGACTTCATGGCCTCCTTATACTCTGGAGTGTACAGACCGATTGCCACCTTGCCCTCTTTGTTGATGTGCCAATAGTCATTGACGCCAAAGAGTGCGAGCAGTCCGATAAGCTTATTTCTGTCGGCAACTGAGACGCGGCTGAAATATCCAACCTCATCTTTCACGCCGTTGCCGTTGGGATCCTGTTCCACAAACGCTTTTAAAACGTCATGAAGTTCATCCACAGTCGTGGGGATGTCCATGCCAACCTTGTCCAGCCAGTCTTTTCGAATAAAGTAGGCCTCGGATACGACGTCTTCAAAAATAAAGGGGATCTGATAAATATTGCCGTCCTCTGCGGTGATCGCGGCTTTCACATCCGGGTTTTCATCCAAAATCCGTTTAATATCCGGTGCGCACGTTTCAATCAGGTCGTTTAAGGGAATGAATGCGCCTTCCTGGCCGTATTTAATGATATCCTGACGCTTTCCTCCCACCAGATCCGGCAGCTCTTTGCTCGCGATCATCAGATTAAAGGATTGGACGGAGTCTGAATCCATGGAGGAGGCGGTGCCCTTTAACGTAACATTGGTGTATTTGGCAGCTTCCTTTGGAATGATCATATCATCCGTCAGCGCGAACTTATCGTTCCAATGAATGTGTGCGGTCAGTGTGATGGGTTCATCCGAACATTTAAACAGCCCGTCCTCCAGGAGACCAGAGCTGCCTTCCGAGGAAGTGTCTTTATTCTCTGCGGTTCCACCTGTGTTCTGTGTCGAGCCGGCTGCCGGTTCGGGTGCCTTCTGACCACAGCCACCCAGCAGGCTTGTACTTGAAATCGCGAGTGCCATAATTGGTGCTAACAATTTTGCTTTTTTCATGTTTTTATACCCTTTCTGATATGAATTTTTTAGATACAGCGGATCATCAACCTTTTACTGCGCCTACCGTCAGTCCTTTTACGAAAAATTTCTGTACAAAAGGATATACTGCGATAATTGGTATTACGGCTATGACAATAATTGCATAAACCATGGTTTCTCTGGTGAAGCTTATACCGCTGGAAGAGTCAATTGCCGCCATTACCTTATTCTCAATGATGATTTTCTTTAATAATACCTGCAGAGGAACCTTTTTCTCGTCCTTTAACAGAACCATCGCCCAGAAATATCCGTTCCATCGGTTAACCGCGCAGTACAGTGCGATTGTGGCCAACATGGGCTTTGACAGAGGCAGTGCGATTTTTGTAAATATGCCAAAGTTGTTCAGTCCATCCAGCTTGGCAGATTCCTCCAGCTCCTCCGGCAGTCCCTCAAAGTAAGTTCGCATGATAATGATATAAAAAGCATTGACGCAAAAGCCGAACAAAATTCCCAATCTTGAGTCCAAAAGATTTAAAGAATCCATGTTGATATAAAAGGGGATGATGCCCGCCTTAAACCACAGCGTGAAGGAGATAAAAAAGCTTAATACCTTCTTGCCCTTCAGCTTTTTTCTGGACAGCGCATAGGCGCCCATGCTCATCACAATCATGCTGATCAGAGTACCAAAAAATGTATAATACAGCGTGTTGCCGTAGGAGGTGAAGAAATACCGTATGGTTGGGATCATTTTATATGCGTCAAATGAAAAGCCCTTTGGCCAGAGAATAACATTTCCCCGGATAATTTGGCTGCCATCACTGACAGAGGCAATCAGCACATAATAGAACGGATATAATGTTACAAGTAACACAATGAGCATAATGATTGTGTTGACTACATCAAACAATCCGATTTTCTTTTTGGTAATCACGCTCCGTCCCTCCTTTCTACCACAGGCTTGTCTCAGTGATCCGTTTACTGATCCGGTTTGCCGCAACCACAAGGATCAGAGAGACTACAGAGTTTAACAGGCCGATTGCAGTGGCATAATCATATCGCCCCTCCATAATACCGGTTCTATATACATAGGTGTTGATAATATCGGCTGTTTCATAGATGCTGGGGTTGTATAGCAGGATAATCATTTCATATCCCACATTCAGAATATTTCCCAACTGAACCAGCAGCATAACCATAATGGTTGGCAACAGCCCTGGAATCGTAATATGTAAAATTTTCTGCAGGCGCCCCGCTCCATCAACCTCCGCCGCCTCGTAAAGCTCAGAGGGGATGGATGTCAATGCGGCCAGATACACGATCGAATTGTATCCCATGCCTCTCCAGATATCGATCAGCACGTAAATTGGTACAAACATCCCGGGATTAGACAGAAAATAAATGGAATCCAATCCCAGTTTTCTAAGGACCACATTTACCAGGCCGCTGGTTGGGGAGAGAAAACTGGTCACCATGCTGCAGACAACGACGATTGAGATGAAATGCGGGATATAGCTGACAGTCTGCACTATTTTTTTAAACTTCTCATTTCGAATCTCATTGAGCAGCAAAGCTAACAGGATCGGTGCCGGAAAGCCAAAGACTAATAGGCTGATACTTATAGTAAGAGTATTTTTTATAACTCTTCCGGCAAAAGCGCCGGCAAAAAACTCCTTAAAATACTCCAGTCCTACCCACTCACTTGCCCAAACGCCTTTAAAGGGGCTGTAATCTTTAAACGCGATCAGAAGACCGGTCATTGGCTTATAGGAAAACAGGAAGAAGATGACGATCATTGGAAGCAGCATCAGATAGACATCGTAATCCCTTCTGACCGCCTTCCAGAATTGCTTTATCCTGTCCATATCAGACTCCTTTCTATTTTTTGCGACTTGTAACTTGTGGTGAAACGCTTCTGCCTGCAGACAATTTGGTTCGTCACATTTAACATATTTTGACTATACACCCATCAATTTTGGTGGTCAATCGCTATATTTTAATCTAAAAATAGTG
>USJW01000003.1 GCA_900555045.1 uncultured Clostridium sp.
GGCGGGCTCTGCCCGTCCGCGCCCGCTCTGCCTGTCATGCCGGCAGACTGCCGATCCATTCTAGCAAAGCGTTGCGTACAATACCGCCTTGATGGTGTGCATGCGGTTCTCCGCCTCGTCAAACACAACCGACCGCTTGGACTCGAACACCTCGTCCGTGACCTCCATCTCCTTTAAGCCGAACTTCTCGGCGATCTCAGCTCCGATCTTGGTGTTGGTGTCGTGGAAGGACGGCAGGCAGTGCATGAAGATTGCGTCAGGCGCAGCGTTCTCCATCAGCTTGCTGTTTACCTGGTAGGGGCGCAGCAGGCGGATGCGGGTCTCCCACACCTCGTCCGGCTCTCCCATGGATACCCAGATGTCCGTGTAGATGATGTTGGCCCCGGTGGTGCCCTCGGTGGTGTCCTCGGTCAGGCGCACGGTGCAGCCGTTCTCGGCGGCGATGGCTTTCGCCTTCTCCACCAGGTCAGCGGCCGGGAACAGCTCCTTGGGAGCACATGCGGTAAAGTTGATTCCCATCTTCGCGCAGGCGATCATCAGGGAATTGCCCATGTTGTTGCGGGCATCGCCCATGTAAGTAAAGTTTAAGCCCTTCAGATATCCGAACTTCTCCTCGATGGTCAGTAAATCGGCCAGCATCTGGGTCGGGTGGAACTGGTCGGTCAGGCCGTTCCATACCGGAACTCCCGCATACTCTGCCAGCTGCTCCACTAACTTCTGGTCGAAGCCGCGGTACTCGATGCCGTCGTACATTCTGCCCAACACCCGCGCGGTGTCCGCGATGCTCTCCTTCTTGCCCATCTGGCTGCTTCCAGGATCTAAGTAGGTCACGCCCATTCCCAGGTCGCGCCCGGCCACCTCGAAGGCACAGCGGGTTCTGGTGGAGGTCTTCTCGAAAATCAGCACGATATTCTTCTCTGTCAGATACTTGTGAGGCGTGCCGCTGCGCTTCATGCTCTTAAAGCTCTTGGAGAGATCGAGCAGGTAACGGATCTCCGCAGGTGTGTAGTCCAACAGTGTTAAAAAGCTTCTTCCTCTTACATTAACTCCCATTTTTTTGTTCTCCTTTTCACTTCATTTATAGTTAGTTGTGTTATCTCTTTTTAAGCTTCACTACAGGTCCTCGCGCCACAGCGGCATGCTCATGCAGCGCGGGCCGCCTCTTCCCCGGGACAGCTCGGAGCTTGGCATCTCCAGCACCTCCACCCCGTTCTCCCGCAGGATTCCGTTGGTGATATAGTTCCGGTCGTACACCACCACCTTGCCGGGCGCGATGCACAGCGTGTTGGAGCCGTCGTTCCACTGCTCCCGCTCCGACGCCACCCGGTCCGAACCGCCGCAGCGGATCATGGTGACCTTGTCCAGTCCCAAATGGGTTCCCAGGATCACCGGCAGGCTGTTGTCCAGCTCGCTCACGTGCAGCGAACCCCTGTGGTCGCCCCGGCAGATCTCATAGACCCGCAGGTTCCCCAGGATTCCCGGGTGGACCGTAAACTTGTCGAAATCGATCTGGGTCAGCACCGTGTCCAGGTGCATGTACGCCCGGATGCTGGGGATGTCGAGGGCCAGGATCGTCTCGATCTCCGCCGTCTCGTCCTCAAAAATGTTCTGGGCCAAAAGCTCGATGGCCTCCGGCGTGGTCCGCTGGGAAATTCCCACCGCCAGCACCCGTCGGCTCAAGTTCAGCACGTCCCCGCCCTCGATGTTGAAGGGATATTCCCTCCGGTAGTAGAAGGGTGTGGTCCCCGCAAACTGGGGATGGTTCTCCAGTATGTACTTTCCGTAGATGGTCTCGCGCCGCCTGGTCCCGGAGTACATGTAGTTTAAGCTGACTCCGCAGCCGATGCAGGCGAAGGGATCCCGGGTGAAGTACAGATTGGGGATCGGGTCTAAGATAAACCGGCAGTCCGGCCTTACCAGGTTTGCAAGCGGGCTGTGCTCTCCGGACTCGATCTCGTTCATGCCCACGCCGGCCATGGTCTTAAGCACCAGCTCCCGCTCGTCCTCGATGCCGTTTAACAGCCCGTAGAGCTGGTCCTTAAACTTCTGGGCCACGTTTCCGCCCTCGTCTATGAACTGCCGGATGAAGGCCTCTCGGATCTCGGGGCTCACCTGAAGCGTCTCTGCCATCAGGTCCTCCAGATAGCACACCTGCGCGCCCTGCTCCCGAAGGATTCCGGCGAACACATCGTGCTCCTGCTTGGCGGCCTTCAGGTACGGAATGTCGTCAAACAACAGCCGCTCCAGCTCGCCGGGGACCAGATGCTCTAGCTCCTTTCCCGGGCGATGCAGCATCACGCGCTTTAACGCTCCGATCTCACTTTTTACTTGGATTGGCATTTTGCTCTCCTCGCTTTTTTCGTTTTCATTACCTGAGTCCATACTATCCTGAAAATGGGAAACAGGTCGGACATGGGGCACCGATTTTATTGTATTTTAAGATCATTCTTTGAGCAGCTGAACGGCGCGGTTTATGAGGGGCCGCGGGAAGCTTTCCCGGCCTTCTAAGGCCCCGCTGGCTGCCGGAGATGGGGAAATTGCATTTTTGCGGGAATTCTGTATAATGAAAGAAGTGACGAAGCCCTCAGAAGAATCCAGGGATTTGAAAGGAGACAGTTCCGGTGAAAAAATACGAATACAAAGTGATAACGATTCCAACCGCCATGGCAATGACGACAAAGCAATATGAAAAAACAGCTCAGGAGTTTGAGGCAAAGCTGAACGAACTGGGCGCGGACGGATGGGAGCTTGTGCAGCACGTGGACGGGTTCTTTTTCTTCAAACGTCCCACTGAATAACTTATAACGGATTGTCGGGAGGGGCGCCCCCCTCCCGTCCCCGTTTACAGGCCGATATATCCCTTGATCAGCTCCAGCGTGTTCTCCATCCCCCTCACATGGGTCCGCTCCATGTGGTGGGAGGCCTGCACGCCCTGGCCGATCAGCGCACAGCGCACGTTGGCGCCGCCCCGGATGGCCGCCGCACCGTCGGAGCCGTAGTGGCGGAACACGTCCACCGCGTAGTCCAGCCCCCGCTCCCTGGCGATCCCGATCAGGCGGGTGGTCATGTCGTAGTCAAAGGGCCCCTGGGAATCCTTGGCCACGATGGAGACCCGGTCCTCCCTGCCGTCCAAGTCATCCCCCACGGCGCCCATATCCACCACCAGAAGCTCCGGAATGTCCGCGGGCAGGTAGCTGGCGCCAAAGCCCACCTCCTCAAAGTTGGTGATCAGAATCAAGAGCTCCTGGGCCGGCGCCAGGTTCTTCTCCTTAAGCTCCTTTAAGAGGGCAAACAGCACGGCCACGCTGGCCTTGTCGTCTAAGTGCCTGGAGCGGATGAAGCCGTTCTCAAGCGCCTGAAACCGGGGATCCCAGGAGATATAGTCCCCGTTCTGGATCCCCAGGGCTTTCACGTCCTCCCTGGAGTATACCATCTCGTCCAGGCGGATCACCATGTTCTCCTCCTTCCGCTCCAGGCTCCTTGCATCGTCGAAGACGTGGACGGAGGGGCACTTGGTCAGGGCGGTGCCCGGGTAGGACCTTCCGTCCCGGGTGTGGACCGTGCAGTACTCCCCCTCCACGCTCTCCATCGTGTAACCGCCCACCGGCACAATCCGAAGGGTGCCGTCGGGGTTTACCGAGCGGACCACCGCCCCCAGCGTGTCCCCGTGGGCCGCCAGGCAGAGCTTCGCCCCGGTCCGCCCCGGCACGCGGATCATCAGCGCGCCGCGGCTGGTGTAGGACAATTCATACCCCATATCCCGGGCGTCCGCCCCCAACACCTCCATCAGTCTCCCCGTAAACCCCGACGGGCTGGGAATATTTACAATTTTCTCCAAATAGTTCACCATAAATGACTTCATCACACAATCCTCCGCATATTTTTCTCTCAAAACCGCACCGCTTAGTCCGCTCCTAGAGGGAGCGCTCCAGCCAGTCTACGTACGCCTTCAGCTGTGCCTCCGTGTGGAAGAAATGCTCCGCTCCCTCCACCACCTCCAGCGCACAGCCGAACCGGGCGGCAAAGTCCTCCACAACGGACCGCTCGGACAGGTTGTCCAGCTCCCCGTACAGAATTCTTGTGGGCGCCTCCCAATGGTCCACCGGGTGCTCCTTCACGTAGCAGTAGTAGTCCCAGTACAGGGTCTGCCCCACCGGCGAAGCGATCTCCCCCTTCTCGGCGAGCAGCTCGGGCGTCACCCCCGACCACGCCATCATGGAGTCGATGAGCCGCCCCATGTCCACCACCGGCGACAAAAACAGGCACTGGGTGAGCTTGCGGTCCCTGCAGGCCAGCAGGCCGAAATAGGCCCCCATGCTGCACCCGAACAGCCCCACATCGCTCCAGCCCGCCTGGGCGTAGTCCATCACCCCGGCAAGCTCCCTGACGCACTCCTGCACCTTGCAGCGGGTGGCCTCCTCCTTCCGGTCCCCGTGCTCCGGCAGGTCAAAGCTCAGCACCTGGTACCCCCTCGCGGCCGCGCTGTGGGCCAGGAGCTGGATCACCATATCCGACTTGTGGGACATATTCCCGTGCACCGCCACGATCACCCGGTCCGAGGGCTTTCCCCACAGAACCGCCGGTATGCCGTTTAGCGCAAATTCTTTTCGTTCCATTCGTTTCTCCCTCCCGGGCGCCTGTTTCGCGGGCGCCCATAAAGCGCCGGGCAGGAGTCTCCTTCCGGCAGCTATAGCAAATACCTTCATTTTAACATATTTTCAGATTTACACAAGCCGCAGAACCTGGGACGGGAGAGCTCCTGGCAGCCAGGAATCCCCCACTCCTGCCAAGCCCTGGCGCATCTCCCCGGTTTGTCTCATATACTATACCATACCGGTCACTTTTTCGCCCGGTGCCAACTAAATCTTGAAGGGATCTGAACATTTATGAACTATATTCGCAAACTAACAGCGGCTCTCCTCTCCCTCTGCCTGTTGTCCGCCGTCCCCACTGTGACCGCCCTCGCCAATACCCGTGTGAACCACGGCGTGGACGTGAGCGAGTGGCAGGGAGACATCGACTTTGACGCGGTCCGCCGCTCCGGCGTGGATATTGTATACATTCGCGCGGGCGAGGGCTCGGACTACACGGACGCCTATCTGAAGCAGCACTATGACGGTGCGCGGGCTGCGGGCCTTAAAATCGGCTTCTACCACTATGTGACGGCCTCCAACACGGAGGAAGCCCGGCAGCAGGCGGAGTTTTTCTACTCGCTGATCCGGGACAAAGCCATCGACTGCCGCCCGGCTATGGACTTTGAGAGCTTTCCCGGCTTAGATAAGGCCGAGATCAACGCCATCGGCATGGTCTTCATGGAGACGCTCTACGGCCTTCTGGGCTACGCCCCGGCGCTCTACAGCGACACCTACAACACAGCCAACGTCTGGGACTCCTCCTTCGCCTCCTACCCCTTGTGGGTGGCGGAATATGGCCCCGGCTCCCCCAGCAACACGGGCTACTGGGACACCTGGGACGGCTTCCAGTACTCGGATATCGGAAGCGTCCCGGGGATTCGCGGCGCCGTGGACCTAGATTACTTTAAGGACTCCATCCTGGCCCCGGACAGCACCCCGGACGTCCCGACCCCCAACGTCTTCCGCTACGCCGTACGGCCCGGCGACACCCTGTGGGCCATCTCACGCCGCTTCGGCACCACCGTGGCGGAGCTGGTGAACCTAAACCACATCGCTGACCCCAACCTAATCTACCCGGGGCAGGTGCTTGAAGTTCCCGGCAATGCCAATACACGCCCGGACGCCCCGGCCCCCGGCCTCTTTCCCTACACCGTGCGGCCCGGCGACACCCTGTGGGCCATCTCACACCGCTTTGGCACCACCGTGGCGGAGCTGGTGAACCTAAACCACATCGCCGACCCCAACCTGATCTACCCGGGGCAGGTGCTTGAAGTTCCCGGCAATGCCAATACACGCCCGGACACCCCGGACAGCCTGATCTACCGCGTCATGCCCGGCGACACCCTATCCGCCCTGGCACTGCGCTTTGACACCACCGTGAGCGCCATCGCTGCGATCAACCACATCGCCAACCCCAACCTGATTTTTGTGGGGCAGGATTTGGTGATTCCACAGTGAGTGGCGGGCGGTGGGGCCAGCGCAGGTAACACCGGCGCAGGTAACACCGCTGCAGGTAACGCCGCTACAAATAGCACCGCCACTTCCGCCGCAAAAACATTTAAATCATAAAAAAGCCGGGACAGTCCAGTGATTTCCCATCACCTTCTCTGTCCCGGCCCATGTCCTACTTCCTGAGCTTTGGAAGCTTTTCCTTCTTCAGATATTCAATCAATCCCCCGCAGCGGATGATCCCCATCACGTGCTCGGGAATCGGGTTGCAGGCGTACTCTTCCCCGGTGGTCTCATTGTAGATCTTGCCGCCCTGGTAATCGATGGACAGCACGTCCCCCTTGGATATCCGGTCCGTCTGGGGGCACTCGATGGTCAGAATGCCGACGTTTATGCAGTTGCGGAAGAAAATCCGCGCGTAGTCCATGGCCACGATGGTCCGCACGCCCAGCTGCCGGAGCATGAGCGGCGCGTTCTCCCTGCTGGAGCCGGAGCCCAGGTTGTGCTCCGCCACAAAGAGGTCGCCCGGTCGAAAGCCGGAGGCGAACTCCGGGTCCACGGCCGCCATGGTGTACTTGGCTGCCTCCTCGGTGCTTAGCTCCAGGGAGGCGGGCGGGGAGATGATGTCCGTGTTGATGTTGTCCTTATATTTCCAAACTTTTCCTTTTATCATTGGGCCCTCCTCAAATATCCCTGGGATCCGTGATGTGGCCGGTCAGCGCCGACGCTGCCACCGTCACCGGCGAGGCCAGGTAGACGCCCGAGGTCTTGCTCCCCATCCGCCCGATAAAGTTCCGGTTGGTGGTGGAAACGCAGACCTCGCCGTCCGCCAGCGTGCCCGAGTGGATCCCCAGGCAGGCGCCGCAGCTGGATGCCAGCACCGTCGCCCCAGCGTCCGCCAGCGTCTCCAGAATCCCCTCCCGCAGGCACTGGTTGTAGATCTCCCGGGAGGCCGGGGACACCAGGAGCCGCAGGCCCGGGGCGATCTTCCTTCCGCGAAGCACCTGAGCCGCCAGCTTTAGGTCGTTGTAGCGGCCGCCGGTGCAGGAGCCGATGTACGCCTGGTTGATCTTCACCCCGGTCTGCTCCCTCACCTCGCACACATTGTCCACCTCATGGGGACAGGCCACCTGGGGCGCAAGCTGCGCCGCGTCAAACTTGTACTCCGCGAAAAAGTGCGCATCCGGGTCGGAATTCAGGCTGTCGAAGCGCTCCGTGACGCCGAAGCGGCTCAGATACTCCGCGGTCACGTCGTCGTAGCCCACGATCCCCGCCTTGGCGCCCGCCTCCACGGCCATGTTTGCCAGGCAGAGCCGCTCGTCCATCATCATGCCCCGGATGGTCTCCCCCGCGTACTCCAGGGTTCGGTAGGTCGCCCCCGCATGGCCCACTGTTCCGATGGTCTTTAGGGAGACGTCCTTCGCCATCACAAGCTCCGGCAATCTGCCGTTCCAGTTCACCCGTATGGTCTGGGGAACCTTCATCCAGGTCTGACCCGTGGCCAGGACGCCCGCCATCTCTGTGGAGCCCACCCCCGTGGCGAAGGCCGCCAGCGCCCCGTAGGTACAGGTGTGGGAGTCCGTGCCCACCACCACATGCCCCGGGAGCACATGCCCGTGCTCCACCATCACCTGGTGGCAGGGCCCCGCAAACTCGTAGTAGCGGCTGATGCCGTGCGTCTTGGCCCACTCCCTGGTAAATTTGACGATGTTGGCCTGGTGCAGGTTGGCCGGCGGCGTGTAGTGGTCGGAGATGATCACCACCTTGTCCGAATCCCACACGTCCACCTCCATCTCCCGCAGCCGGTCGTCGATCTCCAGGCGCGGGCCCAGCACGTCGTCCATCATGGCCCGGTCAATGTTTACCCACAGGATGTCGTCCGCGTGCACCGCCTCGTTCCCCGAGGCGCGGGCCATAATCTTCTCAGAAATTGTGTATCCCATATTGTTTTTGTCTCCTTCATCACATAAACAGCCCGTAAACTCCGGTCATTCCAAAGATCGCAATCACGAACACGCCGCCGATGGATACCGCAAACAGCTGGATGAACAGCTTGGAGCGCTCTTCCTCCGTGGGGTTGGCAATCTGGGTGTAGGCCGCAAGACCCATGGAACCGCCCGTGGAGATGGGGCTCATGCCGGCCGCGCTGGCCGTGTTGGTGATGGCCGAGAGCAGGGCCAGCGTGGACACGCCGCCGCCTACCTGGGCCGCCACATCGGTCACCGTCGGGATCAGTGTGGGCATAACCACGCCGGAGGTGGAACTGAACCAGCTCATGATTCCCGCGGTGAGGCCCATGACGCCGGGCGCCGTGACCGGATTCATCAGCTTCGCCAGTCCGCTGGCCAAAAGGTCGATTCCGCCCAACTGGATCACCAGCGCCATCAGCATGTTAATTCCACTGATCATGAGCAGGGTTCCCCAGGGAATGGAGGCCACGGACTTCTTCTCGTCCGCCACCCGGAACAAGAGCAGCACGAACGCGATGGTGTAGGACATCAGGCCCACGTCGTAACCCATGAAAATAACCGTCACAACCAGCACCGCGATTCCGATAAGCGTGATTTTCTGCTCCCGGTTAAAGCTTGTCTTCTCCTTCGCCGACAGGTCGATGGCGGATTTTAAGCGGTAGCCCTTGAGCACAATGTAAATCACAATAAAGTAGACCGTCATGGCCATGACCATGTTCATGGCGTAGGGGAACTCGATCCCCGTAATCCCCTGCTCCTCCGCCAGGGATAAGCCCAGGATACCCGTGGGCGCGATGGGCGTCAAACCGCCTGCGGCGGCGCCCAGAACGGATGTGGCGGACAGAAGCACCGGCGAGGTCTTCATCTCAGCGGCCAGAGAGCAGGTGAACACCGCCATCAGGCTCATGACCGGCACGGTGCCGGGGCCCACGCCCGCCAGAATCGCGGAAAAAATGTACACGATGATGGGGATCAGATTGGTCCGGTTTCCGGCCATGTCCACAATCCGCCTGGCGAGCAGCTCAAGCGTCCGGTTCTGCTGCGCGATGCTGAACAGAAACATGACGCCGAGCAGAGTCACGAACAGCTTGGTCGGAAACCCCGCGATAACTGTCTTGGACGCAACCCCCGCGATCTGCGCCAAAACGAGTGACAGGCCGAATGCCACGAACCCCATGTTGATCTTCCGGAAGAATCCGATCAGGATCGCCCCGATCAAAAACACCAGTGACAAAGCAGCATAACTCATACCTCTACCTCCTATTTTTTAAAATGTTTACGCCTATTTATACAGCAATAACTATGCCAACCTCTCCTGCCCTGCAAATCCGCTGTTTTTCGGCCCATTTTCCCCCGTGTGAGACAAAAAACGTTTCCCACGCCTGTGCCACCGACACATAGGGGAAACGTTTTGAAACATTTTGAAACGCTATTCGATTTGATATTTACGCATCAGACGCCAGAGTGTGCTCCGGGAGATGCCGAGGGCGACCGCAGTGTCCCCCTTGCGGTAGTTGTTTTCCCGCAGCGCGCGGACGATATCCTCCCGCCTGAGAGCAGGGATTGAGCTGCCGCACGCCTCCGTGTCCGGACCTTCCTTCACCTCCGCGGCCGGGCCGAAGTCCTCCATCATCATGCTGGCGTCGATCTCCATGGGAAAGCCCTGGTCCAGCAGGATCGCGATGCGCTCCGTGGCGGCCTGGAGCTCCCGGATATTGCCGGGCCAGGCGTACTGCTGCATGCCCGGGTAAAGCCCCCGCATCCGGCTGCTCACCTCGGCAAAGCTCTCTTTCTTGCAGAATTCCTTCAGAAAGTGCTCCACCAGAAGTGGGATGTCCTCCCGCCGTTCCCTCAGCGGCGGAATCTCCAGCTTCAGCACATTGATCCGGAAAAACAGGTCCATGCGGAACCGGCGCTCTCTGACCTCCCGGGCCAGATTTTTGTTGGTGGCGCAGATCACCCGCACGTCGATGGGGATCACCTTGTCGCTGCTTAAGCGCCGGACCTCCTTCTCCTGCAGGACCCGCAGCAGCTGGATCTGCGTCTCCTCCGGGATCTCGCCGATCTCGTCCAGAAAGATGGTCCCGCCGTGGGCCAGCTCGAAGATCCCCGGCTTTCCGCCCTTCGCGGCCCCGGTGAAGCTCCCCTCCTCGTAGCCGAACAGCTGGCTGCTGAGCAGGTCCTTGGGGAGCGCGGCGCAGTTGATGGCCACGAAGGGGCCGTTCTTTCGCGGGCTGCTGTTGTGGATACTCTGGGCGAACAGCTCCTTGCCGGTCCCCGTCTCCCCGGTGATTAAAATCGATGAGTCCGCCCGGGCGTAGCTCTCGGCGATCAGCTTCACCCGCGCCAAGCTGGCGCTGGCGCCTAAAATATCCTCGAACCGGTACTTTGCCACCAGGCCCTTCTGGTGCAGCTGAAGGCGGATCCTCTGCTCGCTCCTCTGGATGCGCTTGACACTCTGGAAAAAATAGCTGGCTCCCTCAAAGTGCCCGTTGATCACAATGGGAATCTTGTTGACCGAGATCAGCTGCCCCTGGATCCGTATAATCTGGCTGACCTCCTGCCCGGGCGTACGCCGCAGGGCGTCGAAGTCCAGCTCCGGAAGGAGCTCCCGTATGTCCCGCCCCACCACGCTGTTTGTCAGGCGCAGCATGCGCCGGGCCTCCGTGTTCATGATCGACACGATGCCCCGGGCGTCCACGTTGATGATGGCGTCCTGGGTGTGGTCCATCAGCGTCTCATACTTTTTCAGCTGAATCTTGTACTCCTTGCGCTTCTCCCGCTCCCGCTTCTGCACCTCCAGAAGCTGCACCGCCACGTCTAAGGCGATGCTCACCGACTCGCGGGTATTCTCCACCACCGTGTAGGGAATCCCCTGCCGCTTGGCCTCGTAGGGCAGCGAGGCGCCTCCCCCCATAAAGCAGGTGGCGTCGCTGGCCAGGGCCTTCCGCACGCACTCCTCGTACTCCGTGGCGTTGTGGTAGCCCAGGATCATGGTGTTCTCCACCCCCAGATACTGGCAGAGAAGCTTTAGCTCCCTGAGAAACCCCACATACTCCACAATCACCATCTTCCCCTGATGGCCCTTTAGCAGATCCAGATGCCGCAGGTAATCGTTCAATGTCGTGCTGATTTTTGCCACCGTATAGTGGTTCTGAGCCAGCAGCTCCGCCGTGCCCTTCCGGCTGACAAAAATCCTGGCCCCCTGCCGGGACAGAGTCTCCGCCAGCTTAAGCCCCTCGTCCAGCACCGCCACGTAGATTCCCACCTCAATCCCCCGCTCCCTCGCCACCCGGCAGGTGAGATCCGCCAGGTGCTGCGAGGGCGCGATCAGGCAGATCTCCGGCACCCGCTCCGTTTGTTCTGTATCCCCCACACGCATACTCCCTTGCCCTTCCATCCCACTCTTTCCCCTACTCCCCGCTCTTTTTCCTCCCACAGCACTGCCGGTACTTCTTTCCGCTGCCGCAGGGGCACGGGCGGTCGGGATCCTGCTCTGCCTCCAACCAGTCCATCTCCTCAGGCGTGTGGCCGTTAAGCCCGATCATCCGGGTATGCCTCCAGACCGTATCCATCACCTGCCGGAACGCGTCCTCCTTCTCCTTGGAGTCAATCTTAAACCCGCAGTCCCTCATCACCTCCGAGACATCCCTCGCGTCCGCCCCGTAGCGCATCATGTGGTGGATCTGGTAGGCCATGGCGATCGCCAGGTCATGTTCCGCCTGGAATGCGCCCTCGAACATCTGGGCTATGGGGTTCAGCTGCTGCTCCACCTCGCAGATGCCCACATCCCCGATCTCGGCAACCATCTGTCTGTTGGGGATAAACGGCCGGATCCCTTCCTGGCTTTTGAGAACCTGCCTGTAATCCGCGCCCTCCACCAGCATCTCCTCCATGAACAGCCCGTCCGCGTAGACAAAGTCGCCGCGCAGGTCCTTCACATCCCGAAAGATCCCGTGCAGCTCTGTCTCCCTCAAAAGGTCCTCCTCCAGCAGATTGTAGACGGCCGTGATCTGCTCGTCCGGGCACACGCCGTAGAAATACATGGCCGCGCTCATGTAGGTCCATATCTTATAGACCCGCTTTCTGCGCTTCCTGAACTCCTCCGTGTTGATCGCCCGGTAGGCCCCGGCCACCTCCGCGGGCACCACGACCTCCATGTCCTCCGTCCAGGCGCAGTACCCGCCCTGCTGCAGATAGCTGCAGTCCTCATCCTCGATCACATGGGGCTTTCCCGGCTCCTCTGCAAAGGCCTCAAAGGTCGCAATCTCCCCGTCGCTGGCGCAGAGGAAGTACGGCTTCATCACCTGGGGCTCTAGGACATGGCTCGCCAGGCGCGCCGCCAGCTCCCTCTTTCCAAGCGATGAAAAGCCCTTCATTTTCTGCCGTTTGGCCATCTGTGCCAGGCTTTTCTTCTCATACTGAGCGAGGATGTCCCGAAGCCGGTCGGACGGTTCCCCGCCCTCCACCGCGAGCGGCTCCTCAGGCTGATTCCTGCTCTGCCTCAGGATCTCATTCCAGAGCTTCCGGATCTCCTCCATATATGCCGTCTCCTGCTTCCTCTGCTTTTTCTGTTTTCTCTGCTTCTTCGCCGGAGAAAATACAAGCTCCTCCTGCAAAAATTCATTCACATCCTCCAGGTCAAAGGACCCCATTCCCTGCAGCTGCGCCCATTGCTCCAGCCCCTCCTTATCAGGGCCGCCCTCCTCAAGGTCTTTCAAAAGACCATAGTATCCCCAGATTCCCCCGCAGTCCTCCGGCAGATTGTCCCCCTTGTACTTCACCACGGTGGGATAGCGCTTGGGATACTCTACGGTCTTCTCAAGGACAATCAGATGCTCCCAGTCATCCCCGAAATCATAGGTGTACACCAGCCGCGGGTTTTCGGGAAGCCACTCGTCGATGCGCTGCGTTTCCTTATAGACACCGCCTCTGTCCGGAAAGCCGAACATGCCGTCGTCGTCCCCGTTCACATCCGGATCCACAAACCGCACACCGATATTGCGGATCTCAAACTCATGAAGATGCATGCCTTCCCACCCAAAAATTGCCTGAATGACCTGGTGAAGCTGTTTAAACGTGATCTGATCCGGCACAATCACGCGCCTCCAGATCGGCGGCTTGCTCCCCTTGATTGTTATTTTCAGCTGATATCCGCTCATATGTCCATCCCTCCATTTTTCTGCACGTCTTCCGTCACGTCCCGGGCCGCCTTTAGCCCGTATGCGCCCTCGGCGCACAGCACCGCACGCTTGATGGCCTCCGCCACCGCCCGGGCCGCCAGGGTGCCCGCCACATTCAGATCCGCCCGCACCTTCCCCGCGGACATCGCGTAAATCGTGTCCCCGTCGGCGGTGGTGTGCACCGGGCGGATGCTCCTGGCATAGCCGTCGTGGGCCATCCCCGCGATCTTGGTCAGCTGCGTCTTGGTGAACGCGCCGTTGGTGATGACCGCTCCGATGGTGGTGTTGCCCGTGAACAAATTTTTGATGCCGTTTTCCGCGTACTGGCGGTAATATGCCTCCTCCGAGTCCACAAACTTGCCTGTCCCCGGGTCCAAAAGCCCCGCCAGCTTTCGGTTAGTTGCCGCGTCGTACACGTCCCCCACCGCGTTGACCGCCACCACGGCGCCCAGCTTTAAATCGCCCAATTGCACGGCGTACATGCCGATCCCGGATTTCATCATCCCTGCCATCCCCATGAGCTTCCCAACCGTTGCCCCGGTCCCCGCGCCCACGTTTCCCTGGCCGGGGTCATTTCGCTCCGCGTCCAGGCAGGCCGCATAGCCCATGTCCTTATCCGGCCGCACCAGGTGGGAACCCACCTGGAGGTCAAACAGGCAGGATGCGCAGACGATTGGCACCACCGTGCACCCCACCGGAAAGCCCGCGCTACGCTCCTCCAGGTACGCCATCACTCCTCCGGCCGCGTCCAGCCCGAAGGCGCTTCCGCCGCTTAGGAGCACCGCGTGCACCCCGCTGTTGTCCGCCAGCGGGTCTAACAGCGCCAGCTCCCGCGAAGCCGGGGCGCCGCCCCGCACGTCCACGCCCGTGACCGCTCCCTCCGGGCACAGAATCACCGTACAGCCGGTGGCCGCCTCCGTGTCCTGCGCGTGCCCGATCCTCATCCCCTCGATGGAGTTGATGGGAATCTCCCTCAAAACCTCTGTCTCACACATCGCTTCAAACGCCATCTGTTATTCCTCCTCACTCGCCGTCCCCGAACGCGCCTGCGCTCTCCAGAATCTCAAGAATCGCCCGGTTGCAGCGGTCGCTCAAAGCCACGCTGGCTTCCTCCTCCATGCGCTCCGGGTCCTCCCCGCACACGTCCCAGCCGATCACCCGGCGCCCGCTTGCGGCCCGCTTGATGACCACAGAAAGAGTCTCAAGGGACATCTCCCCCTGGTCCCAGTTGGTGGACGCCTCCCGGCAGGACAGAACATCCTTGTCGATGGATATGTACAGCGGGAGGGGGGATTTTTGGAGTTCCTTCCCTCCCAGAATCTCTTCCCTGCTCACCCAGGTCAGTCGCTCTCCCAAGCTCCCGGCAGAAACCTCCTCGAACGCCCGCGCGGGCGGCCCGATGAGCGTCACCCGCCGAAGGAGGCTGTTTTCCTCCAGGGCCGCCTGCACCCATCCCCCGCAGGAGAGAATGTCCCCGAACATCGGGGGCTGCATGTCCGTGTGGTTGTCGAACACCAGCAGCTCAAAGGGCTCCCGGATCATGTCCGTCCAGAGCTTGCTCAGATAGTGGTAATTTCCGGAGTCCAGAAAATGGATCCCCTCCGGCCCCAGCGCCCCGATCCGGCCTTTGATCTCCCGCTCCGCCTCCGGGTCACAGTAGCAGTTGGTCCCGGGGATATCGCTGCAGTCTAACCAAGCTGCCTCCCTGCCCTCATAAAAACTCTGACGCCCGTAAACTCCGGAAAAATTCATCACGGTCAGCCTTCCCCGGCTGGACATTTTACTCCCCATATTCAAACGCCTCCGCACCTGACAATTTTTATTTATATAATAATAGTAATTATTATTGATTTATTCGGATCTGTATGATATACTCCTACTATAGTACATAATATATCATAAGAGCTGCTTTAACTGCAATGCAAACAATCCGCCACCATTTGAAGGAAGGGAGTTACTCTATGGATCCAAAAGCATTTTTTAAACTGAGCTACGGGGTTTACATCATCTCCACCAGCGCCGACGGCAAAGACGCGGGCTGCGTGATCAACACGCTGACCCAGGTCACCTCCGAACCCGCCCGCCTGTCCATCGCTTTAAATAAGAACAACGAGACACTTCGCCTGATCGAATGTTCCGGTACCTTCTCCGCCGCGGTCTTGGCCGACGACGTGAGCATGGACTTAATCAAGCGGTTCGGCTTTCAGAGCAGCCGCGACGTCCGGAAATTCGACGGCATCCCCCAGGGCCGGGACGGCTTAAACAATCCGTACCCCACCGAGGGCGTGTGCGCCCGCTTCTCCTGCCGTGTGATCTCCACCCTGGACGTGGGGACCCACGTGATCGTTGTGGGCGAGGTGGAGGAGGCCGAGGCTCTGGACATGAACGCCCCCTCGCTCACCTATGCCAACTACCATCACAAGAAAAACGGCGCTACGCCGCCAAACGCCCCCTCCTACCAGAAGGACGCCGGCAAGGTGGTGGGCTACCGCTGCACCGTCTGCGGTTATATCCTGGAATCCGACACCCTGCCGCCCGATTTTATCTGCCCGGTCTGCGGCAAGGATGCCAGCTACTTCGAAAAGCTTTAACCTGCCAACCCATTTCACCGGCCGCCCTCCCGCTTTTTACGGCGGCGGCCGGTCTCCTTTTCAAACGCGAAAAATAACCTTATCTACATTCAAACAGGCGGCAGTGCCCACGTTCGGGCATCTGCCGCCTGTTCTTTTTATTATTCTGCGCGCCGCACGCTCATTTCCTGTCGTTGGTTGCGTCCCCGTTCCCGCTCACCGGGATCGCGTCGCCGAGGTACGTGGGCTTCGGCTTCGCGATGGTGTACAGAAAGTCCTTGGCCCGCGCCAGCATCTCCCTGGCGCCCCGGATCTTCTGCCCGCCGTACCTCCTGGGATCCGACGGTACCCCGTAGGCGTCGAGCCCCAGTCTCCCGGCGTCGTACAGCGCCCGGTACATGTGGTAGTTCTGGGTGACCACCACTATCTTCTTCGCCTGGAAGATGTCCCTCGCCCGGTACATGCTCTCGTAGGTGGAGAAGCCCGCGTGGTCCATGAACACCGCCTCCGACGGCACGCCGCGGTCGATGGCAAACTGCTTCATCAGATTCACCTCGTCGTAGTCCACCCGGCCGTGGTCCCCGCTCATGAGGATCCGGTCCGACACCCCGGCCTCGTACAGCGCGATCCCCTGAAGCAGCCGGTCGTTTAACATTCCCGACGGTTTTCCGTTCGCCCGGACGCCGCAGCCCAAAATCAGGATGCAGTCCACGCCCTCCAGCTCCTTCGCCCCCTCCGGGGAGAGAATCCGCTTTTTCACGCTCCCGCACATGTACCAGTTGATGCCGATCAGCACGCACACACCGGCCAGGATTGCGCACAGCGCCCGTTTTCCCCATTTTTTCAGCAAGCCACGTCTGTCCATCCGCCAAACTTCCTTTCCCAAAGCTTCTCTATCGTCAAGCCCCGCGGGGCCTCAAAAACCGGTCACACAGCCAGAAGGGCCGCAGCCCTTACCAAAAACTGTAAGCTGCTGCGGCCCTTGCCTTATACTCATTGTCTCACGCACATCTGCGGACGCGGGGGATTACTTTACAGCAATCGCCTCGATCTCGCACAGAACGCCCTTCGGAAGTGTCTTCACAGCCACACAGCTTCTGGCGGGCTTGGAGGTGAAGTACTTTGCGTACACTTCGTTGAAGGTGCCGAAATCGCCCATGTCAGCTAAGAAGCAGGTGGTCTTGAATACCTTGTCGTATCCGCTGCCCACAGCCTCAAGGATAGCGCCAACGTTCTTGCAGCTCTGCTCAGCCTGCGCTGCGATTCCCTCCGGAACGGTTCCGTCCGCCGGATTTACCGGGATCTGGCCGGATGTGAATACAAAGCCGTTTACCTCGTATCCCTGGGAATACGGTCCAATTGCACCGGGTGCTTTTTCTGTACTGATTACGTTCATTTTAGTCTCCTCCTTATGGTTTTCTTGCAGGGCGCGTTGTCTCCCTGCCTGTTTTTTAACTCGAAACGCGAACTTATTCGAATACTCGAACCCCACCAGTTATTATAAATGATTATTTCAGATGTTGCAACAGGTAATCGCGGGTATTGCGGGAGGGTTCCTCCAGAACCAGCTCCAGCAGTGCGGCCAGCGTCTCGCCCACCGCCTTCCCCGGCTTCACCCCCGCGTCCATCACGTCGCGACCCGTCACGGCCAGGCCCCGAAGGCTTAAGCAGTCCCCGTCCCGGCGGATCTCGCCGGTCAGCGCCCGGATCCGGGCCAGCTCTTCCCCGGTCTCAAGGGTTCCGAGGCCCAGAAGGCACTCCTTAAGCATGATCAGGTCGTCGAAGAGCTCCGGCTCCACCTGGCTCATGACCCGGCGCAGCGCGGGCTTTTCCGGCACCAGCCGCTTCCCCAGCCAATGAGTCAGCGTCCGCACCCGAAAGATGGTGTCGTTGTCCAGCTTTAAATCCTTTAGCACCGTCACCGCCTGCTCCGGCGACCCGCCCCTCAGGAATGCGGAAAGGCGCAGGTGCTTTTTGGGCGGAATCTCTGCCGGCACGGCGGGCAGTGCGTCCGCGCTCCCCCCGTACATCCGGTGAAAGGTCTCCGACACATACGCGCTGATCCCCGTCTCATAGACCATGGCGATCCGTTCCGGGTGGCCGCTGCAGAGAAGCTTTGTCAGCTCCACCTGGACCCGCTCCCTGCTGACCTTCGCCAGGTTGGGCCCGATGGCCCGGATGGCCTCGTAGGTCCGCTCCTCGATGGCAAAGCCCAGCTGGGCGGAGAACCGGATGGCCCTAAGAATCCGCAGCGCGTCCTCCGTGAACCGGTCCATGGGCTCCCCCACGCACCGCACGATGCCGCGCTTTAAATCCTCCACGCCGCCGAACTGGTCCACAAACCCGGTGGCCCCGTTGTAGGCCATGGCGTTGATGGTGAAGTCCCGGCGCTTTAAGTCCTCGGTCAGGTTCGGCGTGAACGCCACCGTGCTGGGATGGCGGCCGTCCCGGTACTCCCCGTCGATGCGGTAGGTAGTCACCTCGTAGCCGGTCTTGTCCACCATCACCGTCACGGTCCCGTGCTGGATTCCCGTGTCGATGGTCCGCTTAAAGATCGCCTTCACCTGCTCCGGCAGGGCGCTGGTGGTGATATCCCAGTCCTCCGGCTCCCGTCCCAAGAGCATGTCCCGGACGCAGCCGCCCACAATGTACGCCTCGTACCCGTGTTCATTCAGTTGTCCGATAATCCGCTCCACAGGAGCCGGAACTCTGATCTCCATTAATATGCACGTCCCCAGTAAACCATCTTCTTGGCCGGCTTTCCACAGCAGATGCAGTGGTCGGACAGGTTCTCCTGCGCAAAGGGCATGCAGCGGGAGGTGGCGGCGGTGGCTTCCTTGATCTTGTCCTCGCACTCCTGGCAGCCGCACCACATAGCCTTCACAAAGCCCGGCTTGTTGTTGATTGTATCCACAAACTCATCCCACTCAGTGGCCACGTAGGTGTGGGCATCCCGGTGAGCTCTCGCCTTCTCAAGCATCGCGTGCTGGATGGTGTCTAACATCTCGGAGACCTTGCTCTCCAGCTCGTCTAAGGAGACAAAGGTCTTCTCGTGGTTGTCGCGGCGCACCAGAACGGCCTGGTTCTTCTCCATATCCTTGGGGCCAATCTCCACGCGCAGCGGAATTCCGCGCATCTCGCAGTCCGCGAACTTCCAGCCCGGGCTCTTCTCGGAGTCGTCCACCTTCACGGAGAATCCCGCCTTTGTCAGGCGCTCCTTAAGCTCGAAGGCCTTGTCTAAAACGCCCTCCTTCTGCTGCTGAACCGGAACCACCATCACCTGAACCGGCGCAATCCTCGGCGGCAGCACCAGCCCGTTGTCGTCGCCGTGAACCATGATGATGGCGCCGATCATGCGGGTGGTCATTCCCCAGGAGGTCTGGTGCACGTATTTTAACGTGTTGTCCTTGTCCGTGAACTGGATGTCAAAGGCCTTCGCAAAGCCGTCGCCGAAGTTGTGGCTGGTGCCGGACTGCAGCGCCTTGCCGTCGTGCATCAGGGACTCGATGGTGTAGGTGGCCTCCGCGCCCGCGAACTTCTCCTTGTCGGTCTTCTGTCCGCGCACAACCGGGATCGCCAGAACCTCCTCGCAGAAGTCGGCGTACAGGTTTAACATCTGGATGGTGCGCTCCTCGGCCTCCTCAGCGGTGGCGTGGGCGGTGTGGCCCTCCTGCCACAGGAACTCTCTGGAGCGCAGGAACGGACGGGTGGTCTTCTCCCAGCGCACCACGGAGCACCACTGGTTGTACACGCGGGGCAGATCGCGGTAGGAGTGGATGTCCTTGGCGTAGAAGTCACAGAACAGCGTCTCGGAGGTGGGGCGCACGCACATGCGCTCCTGCAGCGGCTCCAGACCGCCGTGGGTCACCCAGGCAACCTCCGGGGCAAAGCCCTCCACGTGGTCCTTCTCCTTCTCAAGTAAGCTCTCCGGGATGAAGATGGGCATGTACACGTTCTGCACGCCCGTCTCCTTGAACCGGCGGTCAAGCTCCTTCTGGATGTTCTCCCAGATCGCGTAGCCCGCGGGCTTGATCACCATGCAGCCCTTCACGCTGGCGTAGTCGCACAGCTCCGCCTTCTTCACCACATCCGTGTACCACTGGGCGAAATCCACATCCATGGATGTGATGGCTTCCACCATTTTCTTGTCGTTTGCCATGATTTTGTTCTCCTTCTATGCTTAATAATTACAATTTCCTGAACCGCCGCGCGGGAGCGCCGCCCACAACCGGCAACCGCCGGATGGCCGCGCCACGGCCCGGCTCAAACCATCAAAAAAAGCCATCCGCCCCGCGTGTCGGTTCAACAACACAAGGGACCGAATGACTCGGCGGTACCACCCAAGTTAGCGTTCCTCGCGGAACACTCTCTCATTCTCCGTTAACGCCGGATCTACGTTGCATTCATCATACAAAGCTCCGGGGCCGGTTCAACTTCCGCTAAACGTGGAACCTCTCACCACCGGTCCCTCTCTGTAACGCGCGTCCGCTTACTATTCCCGTTCACAGCCAATTGCTATTTTCACATTCGTGACTCGATTTTACGCCACTTTCGGGCTTTTGTCAATGGCTAAGTTCCAAATCCTTGGCCCGCCAAAGCACCCCGTTCCACTGTTCCTCCGAAAGCTCCCCGGGCTTTTTTGCGTGCAGCAGCGGATGGAGATGGAGGTCGACCTGCTCCCTCGCCTTTAAAGCCGCCTCCCGCAGCGTCTCCTTCCCCTCCGACGTCTGCGACGGTATATCCTGTTCATTGGAAAACGCGTGGTCATGATCCATCAGGGGGTACAGGTGCAGCAGCGCTCCGGTCCCGTTGTCCATAAAGAATCCAAAATTGGCCCCGTGCCTGTCCTCGTTCCCGAGGATATAATCAGCCACCTGCATCTCACAGTAGGCCTTCCTATCGTTCGCCTTTACATACTCAAATTCGTCCAGATCATGGTAGGCACAGTAAACCTGGAAATCTTCCCACGGCAAAATAGCGGTTTCTTCCGATGTGATAATTTTACAGCGGACGATCTCCTCATTTTGATCCCTGATTTTATCAATATGCCTCTGATCCGCCAACTCATGCAGCCTGTCCGCATCTGCCTTTGTGTATCGGACGTGGGGGATCCCAAGAATATCCAGGATATAGCTCGCCGCCAGTTCTTTTTTCCCAATTTTATACAAATATAGTCCATCTTTCTCGCGTATCCACGCCTTTGCAGCCATCCCCTGGGCCGTAAGCTCCGGCGTATGGATTTTCTGCGCCAGCGGGAACGACGGATTGACTCCCAGGAGCGCCGAGGCGGAGACCGTCTTCTCAAGCGGGTTTGCAAACAGATTGATGTCCTCCCAGCCGATCTCCTCCCCCTCCTCCTTCATCCAATAGCAGTCTGTGAGGGAGGCAAAATGAAACATTTTTGCAATCAGATACGGGTTGCTCTGTCTGATTCCGAATCCTGCCAGAAGCTTCTTCGCGTTTGTCTTCCCGATACTCATCGTTCGGTTCTCCGTCCACCCGTGCATCACATCGTCGAACGACACCGCCTCATAGCGCAGCGAGACCGGCAGGCGGTCATAATCCAGCACACGGCAGGTATAGTTTTCTATTTCAAGCACCGGCTTGTCCTTCAACATAATATACGTCTTGTCCACTTAGTCCCTCCCAAATGAGTTCTTAATACATTATATTATAAATGCGAAGCGAATACTACTTTTTTAATTGTATTACCGCAAAATCTCCCCAGCGCATGCAGATGGCCGCCAAAGCGCGAAAAAAAACGCCCGGGCCTGGGATATCACTCCCCGGCCCGGACGGCCCAACGCATCACAGCGTGTCAATCGCCCGCTTCATCCGCTCCATGCCCTCCCGCAGCTTCTCTCTGGGACATCCCAGGTTCATCCGCAGGTAATTCTCTTCCCCGTAGGTCCTTCCGGGCATGATTCCCACCTTGCCCACGTGGATCAGCGCGTCCTGGATCCGGTCGCTGTCCGCGCCAACCCCGGTCATGTCGATCCAGGCCAGGTAGGTGGACTCCGGCATCTCAAACCGCACGCCCTTTCCCGCCAGCTCTGTCTTCACGAACGCCTCCAGCTCCCGCATGTTCCCGCGGATGTAATCGCACAGCTGGTCCACGTAGTCCAGGCACTCCCCGTAGCTCGTCATCAGGGCATGCATGCCCATGAGGCTGACGGAATTTAAGAAATCACGGTTGCGCATCCGGGACACGAACGCCTCGCGTATCTCTTTATCCGGAATCACGCAGTAGGAGCCGATCAGCCCCGGCGTGTTGAAGGTCTTGCTGGAGGAGCTGACCAGGTACACCTTGTCGTACCGGTCCGCGTACTTAAGGATGGACTGGTGCGGCCGGTCCGTGAGGATCACGTCCGAGTGGATCTCGTCGGAGATCACAGGCACCTCATACCGCCTGCACAGCTCCACCATCCGGTCCATCTCCTGCTCCGTCCAGACCCGCCCCGTGGGGTTGTGGGGGCTGCACAGGAGGAATACGTCACAATGCTTCACCAGCTCCTCAAACCGCTCAAAATCGATCTCATACCGGCCGTCCCTCACCTCCAGGTGAAGGGGCACCAGCTCCCGCTTGTTGTCCCCGATCACGTGGTAAAACGCGTCGTACATGGGCTCAAACACCAGCACCCGGTCCCCGTCCCGGCCAAGGAGCCGAAACAGCACCGCCACCGAGTACATCACAGACGGGCTGTAGATTACCCAGTCCCGCTCGACTGCAGCGCCGTGGCGGGCCGCAAAATACTCCGCCACCGCGCCCTTAAAGGCGTCATGGTTCCAGCGGCTGTAGCCGTAGATCCCGTGCTCCACCACCTCCGAGAGCTTCCGCCGCACCGGCTCCGGCGCCATAAAATCCGTGTCCGAGATGGAGAACGGCAGCAGATCCCGCTCCCCGAACCGGTCCTGGATATAATCCCACTGGGTGCAGAAGGTTCCATGCCGGTCAATCACTTCGTCAAAATTATAATTCATCGCTCTCCGCCTCAAATCTCATCCGGCCATAGGCCTTCGCGTCTAACTTCGTCAACATGCGCACCAGCAAATCCACCGTCTGCTCCATATCCCGGTAACAGCCGATGGAGTACGGGGAGTGTCCGTACCGCGTGGGCACGCCCAGCACCAGCGTGGGGTGTCCCTCGCCGTCCTGGTGGAGCACGCCGCCGTCCGTACCACCGTTTAAGAACATGTCGTCCTGAACCGGGATTTCAAGCTCGTCCGCGCACTGGCGCGCAAACGCCACCAGCTGCCGGTTGGAAACCACCGTCTTGTCGTAGTGGACGATCATAGGGCCCTTCCCCAGCTGCCGGTTGTTGGTGTGATCCCGCACAAACTCACTGCCGTTACACGCCACGTCCAACACCAGGCACACATCGGGCTTCACCACCCGTGCCGCCGTCTTCGCGCCCCTGGTGCCCACCTCCTCGGAGCTGGTGAACGCGTAGCTGATCCGGTTTTGGTGGGAAATTCCCGCCAGGCGCTTCATCACCTGGCCCAGTACGTAGCACCCCGCCCGGTCGTCCAGCGCCCTGGCGGCAAACCGCCCGTTCTCATACTCCCGAAAACCGGAGGAGAAGGTGACCATGTCTCCGGGGCGGATTCCCATGGCCGCGATATCCGCCGCGCTGTCCTGCCCCAGGTCCACGTAGAGGCCCACAGCCTCCCGCTTCCCGTTGTCGTACTCCGCGTTCAGAATTCCCGTGTACGCCCTGCCGTCGGCGGTTGTGACCGTGACCTCCTGCATAAACCGTGAGAAGGTCCGCACGCTGCCCACCGGCAGCACCATAAGCATCCCCTGGCCGGAGACTGAGCGCACCAGAAATCCCACCTCGTCCATGTGGGCGGCCAGCATAACCGACGGCCCGTCCCCGTCCTGGGTGAAAATCATGCTTCCCAGCCCGTCAAAGACCGGCTTTCCCGCGTAGAGAGCGCAGTGCCTTCTCAGCACGTCCCGCACCTGCCTCTCGCTCGAGGCCACCGCCGGGGCTTCGCACAGTTCCTTCAGAAACTCTCTTTCCATATCAGACTCCTTATCCCACAATGGTGAGCTCCCGCGGCGAGGATGTGAGCACCTGGCAGCCCTCCGGGGTGACCAGCACGTCGTCCTCGATGCGGACTCCGCCCAGGCCCTCCAGGTAGATTCCCGGCTCCACGGTCATGACCATCCCCGGCACCAGCACGTGTCCGTCTCCGGGCGCGAAATTCGGCGTCTCGTGGCAGGCTATGCCCAGTCCATGCCCCAGATTATGGGAAAACGCTGGCCCGTAGCCCGCCTGTTCGATCACATCCCTGGCCACCCGGTCGATGTCGCCGCACGTTTTTCCGGGGCGGATGGCCCGGATGGCGGCCGCCTGGGCCTCCTTCACGGTCTCGTAGACCTGCCGCAGCTGCGCGCCGGCCCGCTCCACCGCCACGGTGCGCGTGATGTCGGAGCAGTACTCCCCCACCCGCACGCCGAAGTCCATGGTGACGAAATCCCCCGGCTCGATGACCTTGTCCGAGGCCTTGGCGTGGGGCATGGAGCCGTTCACGCCGCTGGCCACGATGATGTCGAAGGACTCCTTCTGAGCCCCCAGCTCCTTCATATAATAGAGCAACCGGTTCTCCACCTGCTTCTCGGTCATGCCCGCCCTTATCTGGCCCAGGATGTAGGAATACCCCTGGTCCGCGATCTTACAGGCCTCCCGGATACAGGCGATCTCCTCCTCGTCCTTCACCATGCGCATGGGATCCGGCGACACCGGAACCAGTTCCGGCTCCAGTCCCGCCGCTAACTTTTTGTACTGGGAGAAGGAGACCGCATCCGCTTCAAAACCCAGCCTTTTGACAGCGTCCGCAGCGGCAATCCGGTTGATGTGCGTGAAAAATCCACAGCGCTCGTCCGCCAGCAGCGCGGCGGCGTTCATGTTTGCCGGCGCCGCCGCCATCCGTGCCTTCTGCTGGGTGTAATACCGCCCGTCCACGATGGCGTAGCAGCCCTTCGCCGTGATCAGCACGTAGCCGCTGCCGCTGTAAAGCCCGGCCGTGTAGAATTTGTTCTCTCTTGACACAAGCAGCAGGCCGTCCAGGCCGCTCTCTTCCATAAATTTTCTTCCGTTTTCCAGATGAAATGCCATCGCTTCCAACTCCCGTCCTCTTAAATCATTGATCAGTCGTTTGAATCCACAGTCAGCTTGCCCTTGGTCATCATGCTGTTGCGGATAAAGATTACCAGCGCGGCGGTCACCACAGCGCCCACAACGATGCCTGCGATGTACGCGGGGATGTTCTCACACAGAGGCCATGCCCACACCGCGGACTCCGGGAACCACTGCACCGCGCCGAAGATGGTGGCGGCCAGGGAACCGCAGATTGCGCCGATCATGTAGCAGGGGATGATCACCTTGGGCATCTCCAGTGCAAAGGGGATCGCGCCCTCGGAAATTCCCATCAGAGCCAGGAACATTGCGGTCTTGCCCTGGGGATAGAACTGCTTGTCGAACACGTGGCGCTTCACCACCAGGCGGTCTACCAGGGTCGCAAGGCCCAGACCGAAGGAGGGAACCACGATGGCTACCACGCGGGCCGTGATGGGCAGAACCTTGTCAGTGGTAAAGCCCAGGGCCACGAAGCCGGCCGCCTTGTTGATGGGGCCGCCCAGGTCGATGGCCGTAGCCGCGGACAGAGCGATGGTGTAGCCGTAGGAACCGGCCTTTCCGGCTGCGGACAGTCCGGATTTGATCAGGCTGTTAAGCATTCCGCCCAGAGGCGTCACAACCAGGTGCATGCCCAGCATGACGAACACAGCCGCCAGCATGGGGATCAGGAAGGTGGATTTGAAGGCCAGCATGTTGTGGCTGACTTTAATTTTCTGGTTCAGGTACTTTACAAAATAGCCTGCTGCGATGGCGATGATTAACGCGCCCAGGAAGGTAGAGGCAACCGGTGCGGTGCTCGTCCAGGTTCCGTCCACGATGCTCAAAACCGCCGTGGGCTTGGTGGCCATCAGTCCGCCGATAAATCCGGCCGGGAACGCCAGCTTTCCGCCGATGGAGTTGGCCATGAACGCCGCGAACATGGGGATTGCAAAGCCGAACAGCGTGCCGCCGAAATCTGCGCACAGGTTGGCGAATTTTAACAGTGAAAGGTTAAAGCCCTCGTAGGCGCCGCTGTTCATGGCATCCACGATGCCCATGGACGGGTCCACGCCCAGAATCACGTAGGGGATCAGCTGTGAAAACGCCAGGATCAGTCCGCCCATGATGAGGAATGGGATCATGTTGCTGATACCGGTCATGACGTGGCGGGACAGCGTGTCCCAGATTCCCTTTTTCTCCTGCACCTCAGGTGCCTTTTTAGCCGGGCTGGGCGCTGCCGCTGTGCCCGCGCTCTTGTTCTTGTTCTCGGCCTGTCCCGTCAGTGCACTTCTCTTTGTAATAGCCATTTCTTAGTCCCCCTTATCTTTTTGTTCTATATCATTAGCCTTCCATACTCTCGATTTCCTGGATGATGCCCTTGGCGTTCTTGATCGCGTCCTGAAGGCCGATCTCGTAGATGTCGTAGGCGTCAAAGCGCTCGTTGTTCTGAGGCGCAATGGCCACCGCGTGGATGATGATGTCCGCCTCCGCAATCTCGGCGGGAGTCAGCTCGTTCTGGATTCCGTCCGCGCCCTGGGTCTCAACCTTTACGTCGTACCCCAGCTCCTTGGCCGCATCCTCCAGCGCCTGAGCCGCCATAAAGGTGTGGGCCAGCCCCATGGTGCATGCACATAATGCCACTAATTTCTTCTTTGCCATTGTTTTTTCCTCTTTTCTTTGATTATTTTGGTCATATCCTTCAGCCGGGCAGCCCCGGCAGAACAAACAATATAAACTTGTGATACATCTTCCGCAGAGCGATCCGCCTGCCGTCAGCCTGCGGACACCGCCTGGTGGATCAGCCCGTAAATCTCCTCCGGGGAGTCGGACTCCGTCAGCTGCCTGCGGAAATCCTGCTTGATCAGCATCCGGGAGAGGGACGCCAGGATCTGGATGTGCTCATTTCCATAGTTTTCCTTCGGCACGATCAGCGCGATCATGGTGTTTACCGGCTTCCCGTCAAAGGACTCCCACTCCAGCTCCCGCTTGGACTTCATCACCACGATGCCGGTCTGAATCACGGAGTCACAGCGGGTGTGGGGAATCGCGAAGCCGTCCTGCATCCCCGTGGGACCCTGAGCTTCCCGCTCCAGAAAGCCCTGGTAGGTTCCCTCCACGTCCCGGCACAGCCCCAGCTCCACCGCCTTCTCTGCGATGGCGTGAAGCGCCTCCTCCTTGGTGTTAAGCTCCATATCGGTAAAAATATAATTCTGCTTGATTACTTCCTTCGTCATCACAATTCTCTCCTGCACATAATAGTTTGAAATGCCTGAAAATCAGTTGCCTGTATGAGCCGGCGCACCAGCTCGTCGGAGTGCACCACCTTGTACAGAGTGCGGAATATCCGGGCGTAGGGGTCGTTGGTCTGGTTGAAGCAGGCCAGAAATACCATCTGCACCCGCTCGTTTCCCCACTGGATCGGCTGGCTTAAAATCCCGATGGCGATGCAGGAGGTGAAATTCCCCTGCTTCAGCACGTGGGGCACAGCCACAAGATTTCCCACCTCTGTGGAGCTGATCCGCTCCCGCTTCTCGATGGCGCTTATGACCTGGCGGTCGATCCCCTTTTTCTTCTCCAGAAGAGCCCCCAGTTTTTCGATTGCCTCGAACCGGTCCTTCGCCTCGATGTGGCCGAAGCAGTCCGGATCGAAGTACCGCATGAGCTCCTTCTCGATGTAGATCTTCTGCCAGAGCTGCTCCTGAATCCCGGCCACGGCCTTCTCGCTGAGCAGGTCGTGGGAGACGATCACCGGAATGTCCCCGTGATAATCCTCCACCGGCACCGCCGACAGAATCACGTCCGGATTTCGCTCCAGCGCCAGGTCCATGTACCGCACCGGGTAGACGCCGCAGATGAACATGTTCTGGATCTCGCTCTGGATCTTCTCCAGGATCATCTGGGAGGTGCCGATCCCGTAGTTGCAGAGAATCACCGCCTTGATCCGCTCCCCGGCCTTGGGCTCGTAGACGCCTAAGTAGACCGTCAGGTAGCCGATCTCGTCCTCGTTGATGGACACGCCGAACCGCTCCTCAAACCGCTGGGCCATCAGGATAGCGTAGTTCATCTCCAGCGGGTAGCGGCTCTTGATCTGGCCGATGATGGGGTTGGGGGAATAGTTCCCGGCCCTGGCCCGCTGCATCAGCGCCTTGAGGTGAAGGCTCAGGACGTTTAACACCTTCTCGTCCTGCTCGTAGCGGTTCCCCGTGAGCTCCGTGATCTCCGCCATGAAATCATCCACAAACCGGCGCATCTCCCGGCAGCCCTCTGCGTCCAGGACGTTTAGGTCGTAGCCGATGAACCCGGAGTACACCATCACGTACAGGCATTCGTCCTCCGTGATCTCGATATGAAACGCCCGCCCCAGCGCCTCCATGATGGACTGGATCATCTGGTAGTTGTGGCCCGTGACCGGGGCGTTAAGGCTCATCCCAGCCACGTGGTGCCCTTTCCGGCTCCTGGACAGCGCAATCACGATTCTGGCGATCAGGCTGTTTAGGTCCATGTCCGCCACAATCAGGCTGTACTCCTGGATGTGCTCGAACACAATCCGGTCCACCTGGTTTAGCTCCTCCTCGGAGATGTTGTAGATCCCGGTGTTCACCAGCCGCGCGTTGCAGTAGTCCAGCCCGATATCCCCCAGCAGCGTGCGGATGTCCGTCTCCCCGCCGGTGATGGACAAGCCGTAGTGGGGCTTCCCGATCAGGCTTAAATGGTACCGGCCGAGAAATTCCTTCACGTCGAAGGTCATCTTGTTCAGAGTGGACGGGCTTAAAAACATGGCCTCGCTGAGCTTCTCGATCGTTATTTCCTCCTGGTCGATGATTTCCAGGATCATTTCATGAATCCGCTTGTCCCCGTCCTTCTGGCGGTATTCCTTCTGGGTGAGCAGGGGCTTTAGCGCCGCCCGGTCCCCCTCCAAAACATACCCCTGCCCCCGCTTTAAGGAGATGCACACGTCGAAGGTTTTTAGCTCCTCCGACAAAACCGAGAGGTAGCGCATAACCGTCCTGGCCGAAATTCCCAGCCGCTTGGCCAAGTCCTCCGCGCCGATGGCATTTTCCTGGTGCATCAGGCAGTTCAAAAGCTGTATCTGCTTTTGTGTCAGGTCCTGTATCATGCTATCACTTTCTTTCTGGTTACATTATCCCCCATTTTCACACAACTTTCCATTCATTCCTTGTCATTTAAAAATGACATCAAAAAAACTGCCGCCCCCGCCGGAAATTCCGGTGAGAACGGCAGCCTTGTCCGCCGACGTCAGATATACAGCTCATTTTCCCTGCGCTCTTTGCAGATCATCCCCAGCTTCTGCGCCACCGCCGCCTGGCCTGCGGGATCCAGCTTTCTGGCGCCCGTGGGACAGACCTTGATGCAGCGCATGCAGGCGATGCACACCTGCGGGTCCGTGGTGTTCGGCGCATCCTCCGGGATCGCCCTCACCGGGCACTGGGCGGCGCAGGTTCCGCAGCCCACGCAGCTCTCATCCGCGGCCGGTTTGAGGGCAGATCCGCCGAATACCTTGTACGGCCGTTTGCCCTTCACCTGCACCTGTCCGCGCTCCAGCTCGCTTAAGTCGCTCAACTTCTCGCACACCGCCCGCGCCGCCTCGCGCAGCTCGTGGCGGTCCTTCTCGTCCGGCCTGCCCGCAGCGATGGCGGGGACGATGGAGTGCTGGGCGATGGCCGCAATTCCGGCAATCACCGTGAACCCCTGGGCAGAGAGTACATCCTTCATCTCCAGCAGCGTGTCGTCGTAATCCCGGTTTCCGTACACCGCAATCACCACCGCCGCCGTGCCGTTTCCATGCAGATTTTCCATCCGTTTTGCCGCAATCCCCGGCACACGCCCGCCGTAGGACGGCACGCCTATACAGATCACATCCTCCGGTCCAAAGGAATGGTTCCCCGAATCCTCCGCCGGATCCGAGAGATCAATGTTCTCCCCCTTCCCGGCCTCACCGGTCCGGACCATCTCCTGTGCCACCAACTCGGTGACCTCCCGGGTACTGAACGTAGGGCTGAAATATACCGTGCTCACCTTTGAAATTTTCATATATGTAACCCTCCTTTTCTCGTGATCCCCAATTTTTGTCTGCTGGTTTTCGCATATCATATTTTGCCTATCATACCACATTTTCGGCATATTTACCAGCCCCGGAGGGAGGGGAATTGAGGGAGGGGGAGGTCACGTCCACGCCTCCACCAGGTCCTCGATCAGAAGCAGTCCCAGGGGGCCCAGGATAAACCCCAGAAACCCGAAGAGCTGCAGGCCAACGTACACCGCCGCCAGGGTTTCCAGCGGCGAGAGCCCCACCTGGTTGGACATCAGCCTTGTTTCCAGATATTCCCTGATAAAATAGCAGACCAGGTACAGCGCGAACAGGGCCAAGGCCCGGCCCCACCGCCCGAGAAACAGGCAGACCACGCCCCAGGGGATTAACACCGTGCCGGTCCCGAAGATGGGCAGAGCGTCCAACACCCCGATGCCGATGCCCGCCATGATATAGTAGGGATTTCCGATGGCCGCCATCCCCAGGATGCACAGCATGGTGATTAGGCCCATGATGATCCCCTGGGTCTTAAACCATGCCTTTCCCGTGTGCACGATCCGCTTCCCGATCATGGAGAACTCCCGCCGGAACACGGACTGGTCCCGCCGCTCCCGCAGATCGTCCATCTCCTGCAGCGAGAGGACCACAGCCAAAAACAGCACGACGGACACCACCGTGACCTTCACGCCCAGGCGTATGACGGCGACGGAATTTGTCATCAGCGCGGGCATGGCGGCCTGCTTGCCCGTGTGGATCAGGCCGGTCAACATCTCGCTGACCACGTCGGCCACCCCGCCCGGGCGCAGACCGAAGGTGCGCTCTAAGTCCCGGCAGCTCCCGGTCAGCCAGCCGTCGAACTGCTCCACCCAGATGGGCAGCTGGAATGCCAGCAGCTTCCCCTCCTGACACAGCTTGACCGCGCCCCAGTAAAGCCCCAGCCCCAGAAGCGAGAGCAGAATCAGGAATTCCACGCCGCCCACCACGCCGATGGGCAGATGCCGCATGCGCCCCTTCACCTGAATCCGCAGCCGGTAGGACAGAAACCGCGCCGAGGGCCGCAGCATAAGGGCGAACAGATAACCCACGAAAAAAGGAGCCACGAGGGGCAGCAGGTACTTGAGGCCTGCGTACACCGCTCCCGTGGTTCCTATTATTATGATCAATTTCTTCAGTTTCTTGCCGGGCTTTTCCATGGACTCACCTGTTTCTGATTTGTACTTCCTTTGTACCTTCTTAGTATGAGTCCGCTCTTTAAAAATATACAGGTGAAAAATTTACCACTTTTAACTCTCGCCCAGGTAAGCGAGCGCCGCCCGCAGACAGCCGTCCACGCCCACCAGACCGCTCTCCACGCACAGGTGATAGTTCTGGGCCCGTCCCCACTGGGCGCCGGTGTAGTACTGGTAGTAGTCCTTGCGCTTGCGGTCCACCTCCCGGATCCGCTTCTCCATCTCCTCCGGGTCAGCACCTGGCTCTAAGGTCAGCATGCGCCGGATCCGGTCCTTCATCTTCGCATAAATGAAGAGGTTGATGCTGTCGCTCAGCACCCGGTCCGCACAGCGCCCCACGATCACGCACGGCCCCTGCTGCGCCAGACGGCGGATAAAGCTGGACTGCGCGACGAAAATCTGGTCCGACATGGGCACCTTGTACACCGCGGAAAACGGATTGTAGTAGTGCCGGTCCAACGGGTCATGCATGTCCGGCAGCTTCTCGTCGTAGTTTAAAAACGCTGTCTCCGCCATGCCGGCGTCGTCCGCCGCCATGGAAATCAGCTCCTTATCATAAAAGGGAATTCCAAAATGTTCCGCAAGGCGTACCCCCAACTCCCGGCCGCCGCTGCCGAATTCACGGCTCACTGTAATCACTTTATCCATAATGCCTGCCTCCCCTTCTCTCTGTAAGTATCTCCCAGTATAGCACAAATAGCCTTAAAATCCTAGAGCGGGAATGAAATAATGGGCTTATCAGTTATCTATTCCTTCAGTGATTCCCCATGGAACTGCTGCATTTTTTCTATTTACCGCTTGCCAGAACATACCGTCTCATGTAGAATAATACTGCTGTAACCAATGTAAAAACGGGGATTACCCAAGAGATAAAGGAGTTTTTCATGAGCATATTAAATGTTGAGCATCTGAGCCACGGCTTCGGCGACCGTGCCATTTTCCAGGATGTTTCCTTCCGGCTGTTAAAGGGCGAGCACATCGGCCTGGTCGGGGCCAACGGCGAGGGAAAGTCCACCTTCATGAACATTATCACGGGAAAGCTCATGCCCGACGAGGGCAAGGTGGAGTGGGCCAAGCACGTCCGCGTGGGCTATCTGGACCAGCACTCCGTATTGGAGAAGGGCATGACCATCCGGGACGTGCTAAAGAGCGCCTTCGCCTTCCTGTTTGAGATGGAGGAGCAGATGAACCGGATCTGCGATCAGATGGGCGAGGCAAACGAGGAGGAGATGACCGCCATGATGGAGGAGCTGGGAACGATCCAGGACCTGCTCATGGCCCACGACTTCTACGTGATCGACGCCAAGGTGGAGGAGGTCGCCCGGGCCCTGGGCCTAAACGAGATCGGGCTGGAGAAGGACGTGACCGACCTAAGCGGCGGACAGCGCACCAAGGTGCTGCTGGGCAAGCTCCTGCTAGAGAAGCCGGATATCCTGCTGCTGGACGAGCCCACCAACTACCTGGACGTGCAGCACATTGAGTGGCTGAAGCGGTATCTGCAGGAGTATGAGAACGCCTTCATCCTGATCTCCCACGACATTCCCTTCCTCAACAGCGTGATCAACCTGATCTACCACATGGAGAACCAGCATCTGGACCGCTATGTGGGGGACTACGACAAGTTCCAGGAGGTCTACGCGGTGAAGAAGGCCCAGCTGGAGGCCGCCTACAAGCGCCAGCAGCAGGAAATCGCCGAGCTGGAGGATTTCGTGGCGCGCAACAAGGCCCGCGTGTCCACCCGAAACATGGCCATGTCCCGCCAGAAGAAGCTGGACAAGATGGACGTGATCGAGCTGGCCAGGGAGAAGCCGAAGCCCGAGTTCAACTTCCTGACGGCCCGCGCCCCGGGAAAGCTGATTTTCGAGACCCATGACCTGGTGATCGGCTACGAGGAGCCCCTCTCCCGGCCCTTAAACCTGACGATGCAGCGGGGCGAGAAGATCGTGCTGTCCGGTGCCAACGGAATCGGCAAGACCACCCTGTTAAAGAGCATCCTGGGGCTGATCCCGTCCTTAAGCGGAACCGTGGAGCTGGGCGATTACCTCTCCATCGGCTACTTTGAGCAGGAGATGGCCCCGGGGAACACCACCACCTGCATCGAGGAGATCTGGAAGGAATTTCCGGCCTACACCCAGTACCAGGTGCGCTCGGCCCTGGCCAAATGCGGCCTGACCACCGACCACATCGAGAGCCAGGTGCGGGTCTTAAGCGGCGGCGAGCAGGCCAAGGTCCGGCTGTGCAAGCTGATCAACCGCGAGACCAACGTGCTGCTCTTAGACGAGCCCACCAACCACCTGGATGTGGACGCCAAGGCGGAGTTAAAGCGCGCGCTTAAGGAGTACAAGGGGAGCATCCTCTTAATCTGCCACGAGCCGGAGTTCTACAGCGGCGTGGCCACCAGTGTCTGGGACTGCCGTGAGTGGGCGCTGCGGCTGTCGTAGACCGGTCGCTTCGGGCCAAAAAATAAGTGCAGCTGTTTGCGGACAGCTGCACTTATTTTTTTCAATCCACTCACGCCGGAAACTCCACCTGCCCGAACAGCTGGAACGCGCCGCCGGACGGCGTGATCTCAAAGGTCATAGGCGCTCCGGTGGACGGATGGCGGAAGGTCAGCTTCCGGGCGCACAGAGCCAGCGGGCGCCGGGGCGCCGGTTTTCCACAGGAATCAGAAATCCCGTAGCGGTTATCCCCATAAATGGGCGTACCGTGATGGGACAGCTGAGACCGGATCTGGTGGTAGCGGCCGGTGAGAAGCTCTATATCCAGTAGTGCGAGCTCAAAATCCGGCGTTTCCGGCATCAGATTGCCCGCATTTTTTGTTCCCAAAACCGTGTAGATAAGCTCCGCCCGCTGCGCTCCGTCCACAGAGTTATCCACAATCTCAGATTGGTTATTTTCCTGATTTTTCAACAGATAATCCACATAGGCCCCATGGTTATCCACAGGTTTTCCACAAACCACAGCGGCATAAGTTTTCTGCATTTTTCCGCTCTGGATCTGTGCGCTCAGCGCTGCGGCGGCCTTGCGGTTTTTGGCGTACACCATCACCCCGCGCACCGGCTTGTCCAGTCTGTGGATAACCCCAACATAGGGAGGCTGCCTTGTGGATTTTGTGGAACCGTTTGGTGATAACTTGTGGATATGTACCCGGATCTGGCTGACCATATCCGGCTCAAACCCCCGCGAGGACTGGGATTCCAGCCCCGCCGGTTTTTCCACAACAATCACATCCGCATCCTCATATAAAACAGAAATCATTTGCTCTCCTTCACCTCCGATAAAAAAATACTTTTAAATTCAAGGTATTTTTCCAAACCTATTGCATAATTCTCCCGCCTGATGTATAGTATAGAATATAGACACACATAGTTTTAAAAACTACATGCAGTAGTTATGCTAGTTTTAATTGCTGGTATCATACATCATATTTCTACTTATAAGGGAGGCTGATTCCATGAAATCAATCATCAAGCGCAATGTAACCCGAATCAAAGATCCCGGCAGCGCGATCACCCACTTTATCGCCATGGTGCTGGCGATCATCGCCACCACGCCGCTGCTGTTAAAGGCGGCCAGGGAGCCGGACCATGTCCACTTCGTGTCACTGCTCATCTTTATTCTGAGCATGATCGGCCTGTACGCGGCCAGCACAATCTACCACACCCTGGATATCTCCCCGAAGATCAACCAACTGCTGCGCAAGATTGACCACATGATGATCTTCATCCTCATCGCCGGCACCTACACCCCCGTGTGCCTGATCGTGCTGGGCGACGGCACCGGATGGCTGCTGCTGTCGTTGGTTTGGGGTATCGCGGCCGCCGGAATCATCATCAACGCCTGCTGGATTACCTGCCCCAAATGGTTTTCAAGCCTCATCTACATCGCGATGGGATGGGTCTGCGTCCTGGCCATCACAAAGATTCTCAACTCGCTTCCCAGCGGGGGCTTTGCCTGGCTGTTGGCAGGGGGAATTATCTACACCGTGGGCGGAATCATCTACGCGTTAAAGCTGCCGTTCTTCAACTCCCGGCACAAGTACTTCGGCTCCCACGAGATCTTCCACCTGTTCGTCATGGGCGGGAGCATCTGCCACTACATCATGATGTACCGCTTTGTCGCCTGATTTCTGTCTCGCAATGAGCGCAAGCTTCTGGCAGCGTGTGAGCCGCTTGATCGCATATTCCCTGCGCATCGCCTCCGCCTTGGTGGCGAACACTTCATAGTATGATAATACAACTGGCCGGCGCGCCTTGGTATACTTGGCGCCCCGGCCTTCATTATGGTCCTTCACCCGCTTCTCCAAATGGTTTGTCCACCCGCAGTAGAGGGTTCCGTCCGAGCATGTCAAAATGTAGGTATAATTAATCTGTTCTTCCACTTCTAAATCCCAAATCCCGGTTCAGTCTGCGGTGCCATGCTATGTAAACGGCAACGACGCATATAACCTGTCATCGCCGCCCAGGGGCTGTTCTTCCCTGTAATCTATTTAAAGCACCAGCTGGATGCGCACCGCATAACCATTTGATGATACTGACTGCAGTCTCTAATATAGTATATCACAAAACCCTGAAAATGTGCATGAACCAGCTTTTTACCATTTTTTAGGTTAAAAACGTCCGCCTCCGCCGCCATGGCTCCGGCCGCTGCTGGAGTGATGGGTGGTGCTTCGCCCGGAGGATCCGCCCCCGCCGCTGCGCCCGGAGGAATTTGAGATCCGGGTTTGCGTGACAAACTGGTTCACCAGAATGTCCTGAACCTGGTTCATCTGAAAATGCGCCCCGGCGCGGTAGGCCAAAAGGCCGTTCTCCTTCTGCCGGCGGCTGGGCTTCATCTTGTACTGGCTGACAATGCCCGCACACGCGGTAAGGGCCACCCCGGCGGAAACCGCCACGGCAAACAGCGCCTCGTACCAGCGGATGCTGTGGTATACGCTGATTTTTCCCGTCTCGGAGTCATAGTTGTACTGCCCCGCCTGGATTCCCTTGTCCACATAGTAGGACACGTCCGAGATAAACTGCCGCGCCGCTCCCGCGTAATCCTGTCTGCTCAGGTAGTCGGCTGCATTGCGCCCCATGGTCTCGATCCGCTTGTCGGTGAGAATGCGGATCATGATCCCGCTGGTGGAGATCCAGTAGTCCCCGTGGGCGGAGCCCGGCCGGTCCATGTAGATCAGGAACAGGACGCCGTCCGCCTCCTTCCCTTCCCCGAAGCCGCCGTAGTCGTAAAAGTCGTCGGCGTACTCCATGGCCGAACGCCTGCCGTCGTTGTAGGCCGTCGCCACCACCACGTCCACACCGGTCTCGCTGTGGCAGGCAGCCGCCAGCTCCTCCAGCTTTTCCTGATCCTCAGGCGAGAGCAGCTGTGCGCCGTCATGGACGTGCCGCAGCTCGCGGTCGGAGGGATCCTCGGTTTCCTGCGCGGACGGCGCGGTTTCCCGGGCGTCCTGCGTGCTTCTGCGCGTGCCCCGGTTGTTTCCCGGCACCACCGGGATGGCAGCCTGAGCCACCTGAAGGCCGGGCGCGCCGGGCTGCGCGGCCTGGGCGCACGCCGGACCTGCGGTCACGGCCGGCCCGGCTGCAAGGACCAGCGTGAGACACAGGAGCACGGCGGCCACTATTCGATTGAATGTCCTTTTTTTCGTGTTGTTTGTCCGTCCTGTCCCCATCATATCAAGTACCCCACTGTCAGCAGAATTGTAAGCAACGGCAGGGAGATGGACGCAAACAGAATCGCCAGCCGCCTCATGTCCACCGGCAGCTCGCCGCAGATTTTTCCGGTCTGGCCGTTCAGGGCGAAATAATAGATCTTCCCGCCCTGCTTCGGCCTGTATGTAAGCGTCCACACCGGCAAAAGCGCATACTGCCAGCGCTCATCCCGGATATCGGCGTGCTGGTTTTTGACCTGTACCCGGTCGTAGGCAGTGCCGTAGGAGCGCAGGCCGGACAGCGCAAAATCCCGCACCTCCTGGGCCACCTCCATGTGGAACTGATCCCGCTCCATATCCCGGTTCTCCGCGAGGAAGCCGGACAGGTAGCCCATGGAAAACTGCTGGGCCTGGTTCATCTCAAAGGGCTGGACCCCGTCCACCAGGCAGCGGTTGGCCTTCTTTAACGCGTTCCTGGCCAGGTTGCCCACCTCCACGGTGCCGCACCGCTTGATGTCGTATATTTTTGTCTCCGTGTAGCGCATGTTCCCGGACGACCACACCCTTAGCGCCGTGCCCTGGGCGTCCACGTCCCCATCCACCTTGCAGCTGTACAGCCAGTACGGGAAGTACACGCCCGTCATGGTCTCGATCTGCTTGGGGGAGTAGAACTCCCTGGGAACAAACTTCTTCTTGCCGATCCACTGGGAGAAGATCTCCTGCGCCCGCTTGCGGTCAATCTGAAACGGAACCACAAAATCCGGGTGATAACTCCCCCCGAACTTTCCCGCCAGCACCACCGGATTGTGGCAGTAGTAGCAGAATGTGGCCGCCGTGGTGGCGTCCGTCACAATCTCCGCGCCGCAGCTGGGGCAGGTGTACAGAAGGGGGCCCTGCTCGCCCGCCGCAGAATCGGCGTGCGGTGCAGAAGCCGTCCCCTCCGCGGCCGCCCCAGCCTCGTCCGGCTCCGCCAACGCATCCGAGGCAGCGGCCGGGGCCAGCGCATCAAGCTCCGCCTGCGTGAAATCGGACAGGCAGTATTCACAGTGGTATTTCTGGGTGGACGGGTCAAAGGTCAGTCCACCGTCACAATTGGGACATTTGTAAGTGATTGTTGCCATCGCTGTTTCAGTCCCTCCGCCTTTCTATGGTCTCGGTTTTCCGCACTCACTGCAGAATTTTCCCTTATTCTGGGTTCCGCAGCTGCAGGTCCAGGTCTCGCTCACCGGGCGCGGATTTCCGCACTCGCCGCAGAACTTTCCGTGGTTCTCCGTGCCGCAGCGCGGGCAAATCCAGCCGGCAGGGGGCGTCTGCGCTGCTCCGGAGGCAGATGCGCCAGCTCCAACACCGCCGGCCACTCCTGCCTCCTCAGCTCCTGCACCTGCGGCCATTCCGGCACCGCCCGCGGCTCCCGCCATCCCGGCGTTCCCGTACGGCATCCCGGCCATGCCCTGGTTCATCTGCATCTGCTGCATATTTGTGTTGGACGCCGCGCCCATGAAGCCTCCGGTGGCCTGCATCCCCATTCCCATGCCCATAAAACCGGCCATGGCGCCATTTGCGTTGCCGCCGGCGTTCTTTAAGCCCTCAGCGATCGTGCTCTGCACATAGCCCTCGCGCACCATGGGATCGCCCATCATGGCGCCCTTGTTGCGCAGGTTGATTAGCTTCTGGGATTCCTCGTCGTAGGAGATGCTGGCGATGCCCACCGCCTGGATCTCCATTCCGCGCATCTTGTTCCAGTCCTCGTCCAGGGTGTCGGCCATGTACCGCCCCAGCTCCCGGCTCTTGGAGGTCACGAAGGAAATTCTGGTCCCGTCCGCCGCCATCTGGTTGATGGACGTCTGAAGCGCCTCCAAAAACTCGGACAGGTACTGGGTGTTGATGCTGTCGATCTCCACCCGGTCCGCGTTCTTCGGGATCACCTCCGCGTAGAACTTGAGGGGATCCGTCACCTTGATGGAGTAGGTGCCGTGCGCCCGAAGAAACAGCTCCGCATTGTAAAAATTGTCGAAGTAGTTCACCGGGTTTCGCGTGCCGAACTTGATCCCCTTGATCTCCTGGAGATTGACATAAAACACCTTCTGCACGCCCGGCGTGACTCCGCCGAACCGGATCCGGTTGAAGGACTCGGTCAGCGTGTCCCCGAACTGGCCGTTGAAAAGGGACGGCATGGAGGAGTTGTTCACCGTGTAATACCCCTCCTCGGCGGTGTAGTCCACCACGCGCCCCCCGTCCACCAGCATCATAAACTGGTTGGGGTACACATGGATCACCGACCCGTTGGAGATCGTGTCGCCGCTCCCCTTCAGGTTGGATCCGCGCCCCTTGCGCACCTGCACACCGCGCACGAAGACGGTCTGATCGCCCATGTCGTCGGGCTCCACCACCTCCAGCCACTGGTCGCCGAACGCCGCTCCCATGGCGGACGTCACTGCTTTGATAATTCCCATATTTTAAATCCCCTTTCTGAAGTATTTCAGTCTCTGCGGCGCCCTACAGGCACCGCCAATACGAAAACAACTCCTTTCCCCGCACGGCCTGTGGCACCACTGCGTGAAAGGAGTCAACACTTATTTGGCTGCCCTTATCATACCATCTTTGCCGGGCTTCTTCAATAGGCGAACCCACGGACCTCGCCCGCTTTTAGTGGCTGCGCCGCCTGCGCTTTATGGGGTTCACAAACCGGATGGCCAGGGCCAGAAGTCCGCCCGCCACCAGAAGCTGCAGCAGGATGCTGATGAACACCCAGTTTTCTATCACCCAGCCCTTCTGCACGATCCCAAACGTCCGGCAGAGTCCTTCCACGCCGCTGCCGCTGCCCGCCTGACCGTTAATGATGGTGTAGAAGGTGGCGGCCGGGTTGATGAGCAGCAGATACACAAAATTGCCGGAGGTGGGCTGCACCGTACCGCGCCCGATCCCATAGTTCATCGCATAGTTGGCCAGCCGGTTGGCGGAAAGCCCCAGCACGAACCGGTTGACAAAGTAGGTCCCGCCCACAACCGCTACCAGCACGCCGTAGGTCACAACCGTGGCGATGGTGGAACGCTTGAAGGCCGCGGACAGACAGATGCCCAGTCCGCCCGCAAACAGGGCTACCGCCACGTAGCACAGAAGCAGCGCCACCACATCCCAGAGGGTGATCCCGCCGAACACGAACACCAGCATGATGGCCGGAAAGCTGGAGATCACGAGAAGCATGAGCGTGCTCAGCGCGCTCATCAGCTTGCCGCTCACAATCTGCCCCGGCGTCATCTGCGTGGTCAGCATGAGCTCCAGGGTCTGCCGCTCCCGCTCCCCGCTGATGCTGGAGGCCGTCACCGCGGGCACGATAAAGGTCAGCAGGATGAACTCAATGGTGGCCACAAACTCATATATTTCCATAAAGCTGCTGTACTGGATCGTGGCGGTGGCCTTGACCTGGGACACCACCGAGTACATGTTGAGCAGCGCCACGGCACAGAGGATTCCGTTGAACACCGTCAAAATGAGCGGCAGCCGCAGGCTTCTTGAACTTACCCGGGCCTCCCTCTTATAAACCGGATTCTGCTTCATAGGACAACACCGACCTTTCTTCTTTCCGCTCCGTCAGCTGCATGAACACGGACTCCAGACTTCCCGTCTCGCGCACGAAGCTGCTCACCAGCACCTCCGCGTCGATCAGCTGCTGGAGCAACAGCGCCTCATCCTGCTTGTCGCCTGTAAACCGGACGCAGATATCATTCTCCCGCATGGAGATGGTCTGCACGCAGGGGTGGCTCTTGAGCAGCGAGAGCGCCTGCTCGCGGTTGCTGTAGACGGAGATCACTAACGGGTTTGAGGCGTTGACCCGCGCCAGGATATCCTTTATATTTCCCTCCAGCACCAGGCGTCCCTGGTCCAGGATCCCGATGTCCGTGCAGAGCTCAGACAGCTCTGAGAGCACGTGGGAGCTGATAAAAATCGTCTTTCCCGCCTCCTGTAGCTCCGTCAGGATCTCCTTGAACTCATACCTTGTCCTGGGGTCCAGCCCCGAGGTGGGCTCATCTAAGATCAGGATCTCCGGGTCGTGGATCAGGGCCCGGGCCAGGCACAGGCGCTGCTTCATTCCCCGAGAGAGACCGTCCACGTAAAAATCCAGCCGGTCCTCCAGGCCCACCTGCTCTAGGAGGGCCGTGTAGCGCTTGCGGGCCACCAGCCCGTCGATATTGTAGCAGGAGGCGAAAAACGCCATGTACTCGGAGACCGTCAGATTGTCGTACACCCCGAAAAAGTCCGGCACGTACCCGATCATCCGCTTCAATTTCCCGGTGGACTCAAGCATCTCCTCGCCGCCGATCATAACACTTCCGCTGTCCGCCGCCAGAAGCCCCGCCATGATCTTGATGGTGGTGGTCTTCCCGGCGCCGTTGGGCCCCACAAAGCCGTACAGGGCGCCATCCCTCACCGACATGTTGAGGCCGCTTAAGGCGTGATATTTTCCGTATGTCTTGTGCAGATCCCTGATTTCCAGCATCACTTACTCCTCCCTATCACCGTCACAATGGGCAGCATGATGTTCCAGCTGTAGTCCTCCGGGTTGGTGTAGACGTACTTCACCGTCAGCGTGTTTCCGGGCGATAAGTACGGCTCCAGGGCCGCTATATCGTACGACTCTGCCCCAAGGTCCATGGGATCATAGTTTCCGGTGTCATAGTTGTAAAAATACATATTGCCAACAAAGGGCACGGTGTAATTGTACCGCAGGCTGTCAACCACCCGGTCGGACAGCTGGTGGAAGTCCACCTGCACCACCTCCGTGTCGTTGCCCAGGAAATACTCCAGCATGAGCGGCGTCATTCCGTACATGGTGTTGTTCGCCGCGTAGTACTCTCCGCTCAGCACCTCGGGATGCTTTTGCAGTCCGGAGCGGTAAACCAGGCCGTCCTGCTCGTAGTCCACATCCACGGAGGAGGTGATGAGCGTGGAGCCGTAGGTCTCAACCCCGCCGCGGGCCAGAAATTCCTTGCCCTGGCGCTCCTGGCTGAAGCCCACAATCCGCGCCTCGGAGTGGTATCCCGCCATATAGTTGCCCAGGTAGAAGGTCAGAAGGTTGGTCCGCTCCAGGGCGTGCACGTACTCCTTGTCGTCCAAATCCCCCTCCCGGTAGCGGGAGGCGCCGGTGATCTGCTCCGCCATGGGGTAGCCGTAGCTCATCACGCCGTATACCACGTCGTTTTCGTCCAGCTGCACCGTCTGCTCTGCCTCCATGTGGCCCACTAAAACCATCTGGTTGTACATCAGAATCGCCACATCGTCCACCGGCTGGTCGTACCGGTTGGTCAGCGTCCCCGAAATCTTTCCGTCAAAGCAGCGGAGATCCCCGACGAATCCCGCGCCCTGCAGATTGTCCGTCTTGCGCTCCAGCTGGAAATATTTAGGAGTAAACGCCCCCACGTTGCGCGCGCTGACCTTCGTGGAATTCTCCCCGAAGTGCAGCGCTATGGCCGGATCCTCCGTGCCGGTGAACTTGGGCGACGCCGCATTTCCGTAGTAGTTGTCATAGTAGGCGCTGCGGGTGATGGGGTGCACCATGAAGGACGGGTCCAGCTCCACGGAGTAGGGCTTGTTGTAGGGCGCCCGCATGTTGATGTAGGTGGTCTCCGTGATGCCGCCCTCGCTGGTGTCCTTGATGGTCGCGTAGGTGAAGAACGGGCCCGTAAACCGGGTCGTAGCGCCCATCAGGTACACCATTCCCGTGCTGCACAGGGACAGAAGCACCACCGACCGGGCGTAATACCGCCGCAATCCCCGCTGCTTTAAGAAGAAGTACAGGCCCGGCCCCATGAGGGCCACGTAGGCCACCGCCGCGATGGTGTAAAGCCCCACTTTCGGCAGCCGGTTGATGTCGCCGGTGTTGATCAGGCTCTGGACGGACCAGTACTGGCTGGACGTGGTTCCGTCCGCCGAGAGCGACAGCATGTTGATCCGGTCCTCGCCCAGAAGGGAGAAGAACAGGTTGTCGATGTAGGATATATTGTCCTGGCAGAAGTCCCCGATGTCCACAAAGTCGTAGATGGCCGCGGCCACCAGCCCGTTATCCACGGGCACGTAGGTCAGCACCGACAGTTCGTCGCTGGAGAGCACCTCGCTGGCCCCGCGCATGAAAATATCCGTGCAGACCAGAGGGATCTCCGCCTCCTTGGGGCTGTTCTTGGCAAACTCCACCCCCATGTTGATGTCCTGTAGGTCCGCCTGGGGAAGCGGCCCGATGAGGAGCTCATCGCCGAACGCGTCCAGCACGTCCTCCGCCCGCGCGCCGGTTCCAAAGAGCAGGACTCCGCCCTTTTTCACCCACTGCCAGATGGCCTCCACCTGGGCCCCGGACAGGGTGCGCGAGTTAAAGTTTGAAATCAGAAGCACATCCAGCTGATCCAGCCCCAGCTCCTGGGATGGAAGGCTCTTTGCGGTCATCACCACCGTGCGCGTCCTAAGCGTACCGTAGTTTATTCCCACGCCGTTGAGATACTGGAGGCGGTCCGGCGTGTCGCTGAGCAGTCCGATGAATAACTCTGCCGTGTCCGTGTTGATATTTAACTTTAAGCGCTTGCTGGCCGCCTCGCGGCCCTCCTGGTCCACCACCTTCACGTACATCTGGTCGATGCGCGCGCCCAGGGAGATGCTCATGCTCTTCACATCCTGCGCCCCCGGCTCAAGGGTCACCGGGTACTCGTAGCGGTACAGCTCGTAGTCCGACTCCATGGTCAGAATGCAGAGCGTGCCGGAGAAGGCCGCGGTTCCGGTGTTGTCCAGCTTGATCTTTAGCGGGAGGAAACGGCCGCTCTTGGCCATGTCCTGGTATCCGTAGGTGGCGTCCAGGGTAATCTGCGGCGCGCTCCCGTCACCGGCCTGGGCCGGGGTTCCCGCCAGGGCCGGCGTGACGGCCAGAATGCACAAAAACAGGCCCACAGCGATCGCCGCGGCCGCCTGGCGCCTGCCCTGCCAAATGCTTTTTAGTCTACCCATCATTCCATGTTCTCCCATAATGCGATTAGCTGAATGTATCCGGGACGCTCCTCGCGTCCCAGGATTGACAATCAGCTAATCGTTCCAAAATTTTCTTTATTTATGTCGAAATGTACCTGAAGCTTTACCGTGAACACTGTGCCGTTCAGATCGCTGGCCACATTGATTGTGCCGCCGTGCATGTCCACGATCTCCTTGGCGATCGCGAGGCCTAAGCCGGTGCCGCCGGTGCTGCTGGAGCGGGACCGCTCCACCCGGTAAAACTTGTTAAAGATGAGCGGAAGCTCCTCCGCCGGTATCACATACCCGTAGTTGGTCACAGAGACCGTCACCACCTCGTCGGTGGCGTAGATCTGAACCAGCACCCGCTTGCCGTCCGCCCCGTACTTGATGGCGTTTCCGATCAGGTTGTCAAACAGCCTGGCTAACAGGTTTCCGTCCGCGTTGATCATTTTGACCGGCACGTTGCTCTGCAGGTCGTAGGAGAGGTTTTTCTCCGCGAAATTGGGGTACGCCTCCTCCAGGAGCTGTCCCAGCAGCTTGACGATGTCTAGCTGCGACACGTGCATCGCCATCTTGCCGTAGTTGAGCTTGGTGAACCCGAACAGGTCCTCGATCAGCTTCTCCAGGCGTTTGGACTTGCCGTAGGCGATCTCTATGTATTTGTGCTGCATCTCCTGGGGAATCTTCGTGTTTCCCGCTAGCAGCTCCAGATATCCGATGATGGAGGTCAACGGCGTCCGAAGATCGTGGGCCACGTTGGTGATCAGCTCGTTTTTGGTCCGCTCGCTCTCCCGCTCCTTCTCCATCAGCTGGCGCAGGTCCTCGGCCATCTTGTTTAGGTTTGCCGCCATGCTGGAGAATTCGTCGTCCCCGATCACATCCACACTGGTGTTTAGATCCCCCTCGGAGATGTTCTGAATCGCGTCCGAGATGTGGCTGATGTAGCGGATGGACGGCCCCTGCAGCAGCAAAAACGTCACGGAGAACAGCACAATCCCGCTGAGCACATAGGCCAGCACCACCACCGCATTGGTGGACATTAACAGCTCCATCAGCCGGTTGAGCTTCCCCGCCTCCTCCATGTACCGGGCGATCATGGTCACATTGGCCACCAGAAAGATCTCCACCAGGCAGGTGATAATAGCGCTGTAGATAATATTGGTCACCACGCGCGTGTGGTAACGCCTGCTCATATCACTTTTCAATTTTGTATCCCACTCCCCATACTGTGGTGATAATCTTGCTCTGCCTGGTGTCTTCCTTCATCTTGCCTCTGAGCCTTCTGATATGTACCATCACCGTGTTGTTCGCCTCATAAACCTTCTCATTCCAGACCTTCTCGAAGATCTCGTCCGTGCTGAAGACGCGGCCCGGGTTGGAGGCCAAAAGGTAGAGGATGTCGAACTCGATGGGCGTGAGCTTGATCTCCTCGCCGTCCACAACCACCTTGTGGTTATCCTTGTTGATGATCATTCCCTTGATGGTGATCTCGTTGTTCGCCTGCTCGCGGGAATTGCTGTTGGGGTTTAACTGGGTGTAGCGCCGCAGCTGGGATTTCACGCGGGCGGTCAGCTCCAGGGGGTTAAAGGGCTTCACCACGTAGTCGTCGGCGCCGGTGCCCAGTCCCAGGATTTTATCCAGGTCCGTGGATTTAGCGCTGAGCATGATGATCGGGATGTTGTTGGTCTCGCGGATCTTCTTGCACATCTCCAGGCCGTTCATTCCGGGCATCATGATGTCCAGCAACACCAGGTGGATCTCCTCCTTCTCCAGGATCTCAAGTCCCTTGGCCGCATTCTCCGCCTTAAATACTTTATAGCCATCGCTCACCAGATAAATTTCAATCAGCTCCGCGATCTCTTTCTCATCGTCCACTACCAGGATATTAATATCGGGCATAACGCTCCCTCCTCTTATGTTAAATGTTATATTCACATTCATTAACATTCTATCACAAGATGCTGGAGTTTTCCTTACTTTTTTCATGAGAAATAGTGGGAAAATATGTTACGGATGGGTTTTTAGGTCCTTTTTGCAGACGCAAAAGCAGGCAGGCCCCTTAAGGGTCTGCCTGACCATGTTAAAAATCAATCTCAATTGCTAATTGCTGCTCTCAATCGGTTTAAAAATCCGTGTCACCGCCGGGTCGAACATGGCCCGGGCCGCGTTCGCCTCCGCCACGGCCTCCTCGCAGAACTGCCGCTGGGAGTTGACGAGCACCTTGCCGCGCTTGTCCACCTTCTCGTAGGTGCCGTCGGGCATCAGAACATGGGCCTTCACGTTGTCCGCCAGCTCCACCTCCAGGATGTGGATCACCCTGGCCTTTAAGGCCTCGTCCTCCACGGGGAACATGATCTCCACGCGGCGGTCTAAGTTTCTCGGCATCCAGTCGGCGCTGCCCATGTAGAGCTCCGGGCTGCCGTCGTTGTAGAAGTAGAAGATCCGGCTGTGCTCCAGGAAATTTCCCACGATGGAGCGCACCGAGATGTTTTCGCTGAGCCCCGGCACTCCGGCCCGCAGGCAGCAGATTCCGCGGATCACCAGGTCCACCTTCACTCCCGCATACGATGCCTCGTAGAGGGCCGTGATGATCTCCTTGTCGCACAGGGAGTTCATCTTGGCCATGATGTGGGCCTCCCGGCCCGCGGCCGCGTTCTCCGTCTCCCGGCGGATCATCCGAAGGAAGCGTCCCCGCAGCCACAGAGGCGCCACACAGAGCCGGTTCCAGGCCAACGGCTCAGAGTAGCCGGACAGCATGTTGAACACCGCCGTGGCGTCCTCGCCGATCTGGGGATTGCAGGTCAGGATGCCGCAGTCCGTGTAGAGCTTGGCGGTGGAATCGTTGTAGTTTCCGGTGCCCAGGTGGACGTAGCGGCGGATGCCGTCCTCCTCCATGCGCACCACCAGCGTGATCTTGCTGTGAGTCTTTAGGCCCACCAGGCCGTAGATCACGTGGCAGCCCGCCTTCTCCAGCTTCTTCGCCCAGTTGATGTTATTCTCCTCGTCAAAGCGGGCCTTTAGCTCCACGAGCACCGACACCTGCTTGCCGTTGTCCGCCGCCTCGGCCAGGGCCGCCACGATGGGGGAGTTGCCGCTGACCCGGTACAGGGTCTGCTTGATGGCCAGCACCTCCGGATCCCTGGCCGCGCTGCGCACGAAGCGCACCACCGGGTCAAAGCTCTGGTAGGGGTGATGCAGCAGAATATCGCCCTTGCGGATGTTGGAGAAAATGTCGTCCTCGTTCATCAGCGCAGGGACCGGCTGCGGCGTGTAGCCCGGCGTCTTTAAGTGATCGAACCCGGGCAGGCCGTACATTTTCATCAAGAACGTCAGGTCTAAGGGACCGTTGATCTCAAAAATATCCTGGCTGTTTATGGAGAGCTCCCGCTTTAGAATCTTTAACAGCCGCTTGTCCACGTTGGCCTCGATCTCCAGCCGGATGGCCTCGCCCCACTGGCGCTTTTTCAGCTGCTTCTGGATCTCCTCCAGCAGGTCCACCGCCTCCTCCTCGTCGATGGTCAGATCGGCGTTTCGCATGATGCGGAAGGGGTGGGAGGCGATAATGTCGTAGTTTAAGAACAGGGCCGGCATGTTGCGCTCGATGACCTCCTCAAGGAGAATCACAACGCGCTGGATATTTCCCTCCTCGTCGGTCTCCTGGGGCAGCTCCACGATCCGCGGGATCACGGACGGCACCTGCACCATGGCAAAGTCCAGCTCCTCCTCCTCGCCGCTCTTCTTCTGCAGCAGCGCGGCGATGTTTAGCGTCTTGTTGCGGATCAGCGGGAACGGGCGGGACGAGTCGAAGGCCATAGGCGTGAGAACCGGGTACACGTTCTGGTTAAAGTACCGGTCCACGTAGGCGGCCTCCGCCTCCGTCAGCTCCTCGTGCTCCGTGATGACCCGCAGCCCGTTCTGGCGCAGGGTGGGAAGCAGGGAGCGGTTGTAGGTGGAGTACTGAAGGTCCACCAGCTGATGGGTGCGGACCGCGATGGCGTCCAGCTGTTGGGTCGGCGTCATGCCCGCGATGTCCGGCTTCACATATTTGGCGTGAACCATATCCTTTAAGGAGGCCACGCGCACCATATAGAACTCGTCCAAGTTGGAGGCCGTGATGCTTAAGAATTTTAGGCGCTCAAATAATGGCAGGGACTTGTCCCTGGCCTCGCTGAGCACCCGGTAGTTGAACTCCAGCCAGCTGAGCTCACGGTTGACATAATTCTCAGGGACAGCATCAAAATCCGGAAACTGGCGCTCGCCGAGAGTGCCCGACAGCTTCGTAGGCGGCTTTTTCGCCAAAGCGGCTTTCGCCGGGGACTTTTTCTCTGCGACAGCCTTGGCCGGGTTCTTCTTCTCCACGGCGTCCTTCGCCGGACTCTTCTTCTCCGGGACGTCCTTCGCCGGACTCTTCTCCTCCCCCGGCTTTCCCGCTGTCTTTATCTTGGAAGCCTTGGTACTCTTTGACTTTTCCGCGTCTGCCATGGCTTAAACCCTCCTCTTCTGCTTTAACACAGGCCGTATACCGAATATCTCCTCGAAGAAATCCGCCTTCCGATCGAAGGACAGGGCCTCCAGGGCGATGTCGCCCTCATAGCCCGTGGTGATCACCAGCTGTCCGTCCCGAACGGTCATGCGGCAGTCGGCCAGCTTTCCCCGGTGGCTGCGGTCCATGGCGTTGGCCAGGCGCAAAATCGCCGTCAGCTTGGCGATCAGGATGGTCATCCCGCGCTCGTCCAGTTCCATGATCCCCTCCTGGTAGGTCCCCTCCAGGCGCACCTTGCCGTACTCAAAGTCCCTTATGTTGTAGCGGACCACGTTGGCGATGATCTCCCGCTCCAGGTGGCTTAACCCGATAATCTCCGTGGACATGATAATATTGTAGGAGCACTCGTTGGAGTTGCGCATACTGATGAACTTCCCGCAGGAGTGCAGGATCACCGCGATCTGCAAAAGCAGGCGCTCCCGCCCGCCCAGCCCGTGGTACTTGCGCATACTGTCAAAAATTCCCAGCGCATACTCCTCCAACACCTGGCTGTGGCTGGCATGGCACTTGTAGCGCTTGGCCATGTTGCGCGAGGCGGCCAGTATGTCGTTCTCAAAGTTGTGGCTGAAGCGGACCAGCCGGTTGTCGTCCGCGTACTCGGCGGCGATTCCATCGCAGAGCCGGATTCCCGGAATCCAGAACATCTTCGCCCCGGTGATCTCGAGAATCCGCTTGTATACCACCACCGCGGGCATGAGCAGGGAGGCATACTCCGCGTTCACGCCGAACTTCTCCTCGATCTGATCCATAGTCAGCTTGTTAAACCGCTCATAAAACAGATTTAAAAGCGTCGCATCCACCTTGTCGCCCATGGGCTTTGTCTCCATCTGGCGCACCATATAGAGGATGTTCTCGCCGATGCCGATCAGGTTGGTGATCTCCCGGTCCTTCAGGTACATCTTGCGGAAGGTGAACAGCTCATTGTCCACCAGCTCCTCGATCTGCTCCCTGTGAGCCTTGGCGTTGGCCGGAATTCTGGCCAAGAGCTCCCGGATGCGCAGGGTGCCGAGGGACAGATTCTGGGTGGTCACCAGGGCGTCCTTGTCAAACAGGGAGATCTGGGCGCTGCCGAAGCCCACATCCACGATGGCCGTGCCCTCCTGGATAATCCGGTTGAACTCCACCGCCTTGGACGCGATGGCCTTGTAGCTGATAAAGCGCTGCTCCGAGTTGCTGATGATCCGCACCTTAAGGCCGGTGCGCACGCGGATCTGGTCCAGAATAATCTGGTTGTTTTTCGCCTCCCGCATGGCGCTGGTGGCGTACGCCCGGTAGCCCTTCACCTTGTAGGCCCTCATGGTCTGCGCAAAGTCCCCCAAGACCTGGCACATCTCGTCCACCAGGTCGTAGCTGATCTTGCCCTCGCTGTAGGTCTTTTTTCCTAAGGCGATCACATGGCGGATGTGGTCCACCCGCCGGACGCCGGTCTTTTTGGATATCTCGTAGATGCCCAGCTCCAGCTCAAAGGATCCCACATCAATCGCCGCAAATAATTCTACTGCCACTTTTATTCCTCCCCCTCCCGGCAAAATTCCGGCCGGGGCCTCTTATGTCCATCTCTGTATTTCGGATCTACTCCACCAGCGTGCCTAACAGGTGGGTGATAAACTGGGACGCGGTGCGCCCGGACAGGCCGCCATGGCTCAGTTCCCACTTGTTGGCCTCCGCGTACAGCTGCTCCTCCGGCATGTTCACATGGTAGCGCTCCGCCAGAACCTTGACGATCCGCTGGAACTCGAACTTGTCCGGGGAACCGAAGTAGATGGTCACGCCGAAGCGGGCGGCCAGGGACAGCTTCTCCTGGACGGTGTCGTTGCCGTGCAGCTCGTCGTCCAGCTCGCGCTTGTCGCTGAACTTCTCCCGGATCAGATGGCGGCGGTTGGACGTGGCGTAGATCAGCACGTTGCGGGGACGTTTCCCCAGGCCGCCCTCCAGGATTGCCTTCAAATATTTGTACTCCAGCTCATAGTCCTCAAAGGACAGGTCGTCCATGTAGATGATGAACTTGTAGTTCCGGTCCTTGATCTGCTCCAGCACGTCGGAGAGCGCCTTGAACTGGTGCTTGTATACTTCAATGATGCGCAGCCCCCGGCTATAATATTCGTTGAGGATGGCCTTGACGCTGGAGGATTTGCCGGTGCCCGCGTCGCCGAACAGCAGCACGTTGTTGGCCTCCCGGCCGTTCACAAAGGCTTCCGTGTTCTCCACCAGCTTTTTCTTCTGCAGCTCATACCCCACAATGTCGTTTAGATACACGTGCTCCACGTTGATGATGGGGTCGATGACCACCTTCTGGCCCTCGTCATGCTCCACGATTCGAAACGCCTTATTGAGGCCGAATTTGCCCACGCCGAACTCCCGGTAGAAGTCCACCACCAGGCGCTGGAAGGCCTCGACGCTCTCCGCCTGCTCCAGCTGCACGGCCAGGTTCACAATCCGGTCGCGGATGCGCCGGTTGAACACCTTGCTGTCCGCCTGAGCCGGACGGTACTCCGCCAGCATCTCCCACACAGGGCCGCTTAAGACCCGGATGTCCAGGTCAAACAGCTCCTTGAAAATGGAAAAGTCAGCCGCCGCCAAAAGGTCCAGGGATCCGCCCGCAGCCCCCCGGATCTCACAGGAGGTGCTGTAGGCGTTCTCATTGTTTGCCAGACAGAATGCCAAAAAGCAGTGCCACAGATTTCCCTCAAAGCCGTACTTCACAGCCAGCTCGATCAGCTGTCCGGCAAGCCCCGCCGCCTTGTGCGCATGGTCCTCACCGAGCGCAGGCTCCTTAAGCAGCTTCGCCATGTCCTCAAACAGCTGCTGGTACTCCAGGTTTCTATAAATTACCAAATGCCTTGTGTCCATTGAAATCATCCCCTATCTCTAATAATTGCCCAGAATCCGCATGCTGACGGCCTCCTGGGAGATCCCCAACAGCGCGTTCTGAACGGCCGCGTCGCTCAAGGAGCCCTCCACGTCCACGAAGAACCGGTACTCCCAGCTGCGCCCCTCGATGGGCCGCGACTCGATCATCAGCATGTTGATGTTGTTGAAGATAAAGTTGCCCAGCATGTTGTACAGGGAGCCGCTCTGGTGAAGGCCCTCGAAGCAGATGCTGACCTTCGACGCATCCCGCCGGTACACGGCCTCCCTGGAGAGGATGATAAACCGGGTGGTGTTGTTCTTGTTGTGGTTGATCCCCGGGGCCAGCACGTTGAGGCCGTAGAGCTTTCCCGCAATCTCGCTGGCCACCGCCGCCTGGCGGCAGTCCCCGTCCTGGGTGATCTTGCGCGCCGCGGCCGCCGTGTTCTCAAGGCTGATCTGCCGCCACTCCCGGTGCGCGTTTAAGTATTTGGAGCACTGCATCAGCGCCTGTGGGTGGGAGTAAACGCACTCCACGTCCTCCAGCTTCGCACCCGGCAGACCGAGCAGAGCGTGCTGCACCGCCAGCTGCGTCTCCGCCACAATGTAGTTATTGTGCTTCACCAGCAGGTCATAGTTGTCGCTGACCGCACCGGCGGAGGAATTCTCGATGGGCAACACCGCGTAATCCGCGCGGCCCTCCTCCACCTCCACCATGGCGTCCTCCATGCCCGGAACATGGTACAGGGAGGCCTCGTCCCCGAAGAACTGCAGGGCCGCCCCGTGGCCGTAGGAGCCCTCCACGCCCTGGTAGACTACCCGCGCTCCGGCCGTTTGGATGGAATCGATCTCCTTAAATCCCAGGTCCATCCCCTTGCCGTGGAGTGCCATCAGCTGGTACTGCCGCTTGCGGCTCACCGTCATCAGCTGGGAGAACAGCTCCCGCACCGCCTGGCTGTTAAATTCGCTGTGGGCCATGCCGCCCACGGTGTCAAGCTTCTGCCGCTCCCGCTCTCCGTCGTAAACGGCCTTGCCCACCTCCATCTTGTACTCCGCCACGTCCGCGCAGATGCCCATGCGCTCCTCGAACAGGCGCACCAGCTGCGCGTCAATCACGTCCAGCTGGCCTCTCAACTCCAGTAAATCCAAATTTTTCATAATCCTCTTATCTCCATCCGTTTTTCGTCTATTCTGTCCGCATGTCATTTAACATGCCGATAATCACATCCCGCGTGTACGCGCCGGAAAACTTCCGCTTCGCCGGCTCCAGCTCCTTTAAGTAGATGGGCTCGCCGTAGCGGATCACCACATGGCTGGGCTTTATGAAGGGCAGATGCCGCTCAAAGACCTCCGCCGTTCCGGTGATGGCCACCGGAATCACCGAGCAGCCGCTCTTCTCCGCGATCTTTAAGCTTCCCTCGTGGAAGGGGAGCAGATCGGTCAAATCTCCGGCGTTTCGGGTCCCCTCCGGGAAAATCCAGATGGAGATCCCGGACTTCACCTTCTCGATGCCCTCCAGGATGGTCTTTAACCCCTCTTTGATGTTGACCCGGTCCAGGAACAAACAGTTTACATAAGTCATCCAGGTGCTCAAGAGCGGAATCTTCTGCATCTCCTTCTTGGCCACAAAGCCGGTCAGCCCCGGAACCGTCACGTATCCGGTCAGAATGTCAAAGTAGCTGCGGTGGTTGCCCACGTAGAGCACGGCCCGGTCCCCCGGTATATTTTCCAGGCCCTGAACTGTGATTTTCACCCCAGCCAGCTTCAGGATGAACCGGAACACACTCTGCACAATCCGCAGGCTCCGGTTCTGCATTGCACTGCTGTCCCTCTTCCCCACAAGGGCCAGGATCCCCAGAAGGGGGATGCTGAAAATCAAGAACAGCACAACGGTCATCGCGACCAAAATAAAACGAAACATGGTATTCTCCTTTTATGTACATTTTCTCGGGAAGCCCGAACTCCGCTTCGCTGCGTTTGGGCAGCGGATAAATATCCACTCCGTGGAACGGGAAGCCCGAACTCCGCTCTGCTCCGTTTGGGCAGCGGATAACTATCCACTCCGTGGGACGGGAAGCCCGAACTCCGCTCTGCTGCGTTTGGGCGGCGGATAACTATCCACTTCGTGGATATTTATCCTTTATTATATTAAAATAGCAGATCAAATACAATACCCAGAAACCAGGTTTTCGTATCATGATCTGCTATTGTTTTTTGTGATTTGTTCGAAGAGGAGGCCGGTTCCGAACCAGAGGGGGGCGAAGTTCAGGCGGATGACGCCGTCGATGTTGTCGGGCCAGCGGGAATAGTCCCAGGGACAGATCCCGGCGCCGGTGAGCCAGGTTCCGGTCACGTACTCTGCGATGAAGATGAGCACCATGTAGATTAGCCCGTGGCGGATCAGAAGGGCGGTGCGGCTGATGTGCTCCCGGGACGCCTCCTCAAAGCCCGGCAGGCCGCTCAGCCAGTTGTCCACCCACCTGCTGATAGGAACCAGGCACGCGCCCATGCCGTAGATCGGGAACATGATGAGGGAGGTTCTCCCCATAAGCCGCCAGTCGCCCATCATGATGGAATCCACGGAGGTGAACATCACCTCCAGGCACCATCCGGCAACCCCACAGCGAAAAAAATTGATCAGGAATTGTTTTAAAGTCTGCGTTTTCATACCCTCTAGTATGAACCGCATGCCCTCGTTTTCATACGCCCGTTTTTCATTTCCAGAACTTCCCGTCCCTCTACAGTAACGGCGACAGCAGCCGGCTGCTCTGCTCCTTAAACCGCATATACAGCCCCCGGCTGTGGTACTCCTCGCGGGTGATCTCCCGGCAGTGGGGCAGATCGTCCATGAAGGCCTTCTCCAGGCGCGCGGTGGTCTTCTGGTCGTAGAGCGTGGCGTTCACCTCAAAGTTCAGCTCGAAGCTGCGGATATCCATATTGGCGGTGCCGTAGCAGCTGACCTCGCCGTCTACCATCACGCCCTTGGAGTGTAAAAAGCCGTTCTCGTACACGTAGCAGCGCGCGCCGTAGTCCAAAAGCTCCCCCGCGTAGGAGCAGGTGGCCCAGTAGACGAAGGGGTGGTCCGGCTTGCACGGGATCATCAGCCGCACGTCCACGCCGGAGGACGCCGCGATCTTGAGCGCGGAAAAAATGGCGTCGTCCGGGATAAAATAGGGGGTCTGGATGTAGATGTGATGCCGCGCCTTGTGGAACAGCTCCAGGTAATTGTTGCGGATGTGGGGCTCCCGCGTGTCCGGGCCGCTGGTGATGATCTGCATGTACACCTGCTCCGCGTCCGGCCGGTCCTCGGGCCAGATGTGGCTGTTAAGCCCGCCGGAAAGCCGCGCCTTGGCCGCCTCCACCTCCTCGCCGAAGTAGCGAAGATCCTTGAACAGATTCTCCCCGGTGGCATAATTCCAGTCCAGGGCAAAGCGGATCTGAAGGCTGATGGCCGCCTCGCCCGTGATCTTTAAGTGCGTGTCGCGCCAGTACCCAAACTTGGGATCCTTAGAGATGTACTCCCTGCCGATGTTGAAGCCGCCCACGAACCCGGTGCGCCCGTCGATCACCACGATCTTGCGGTGATTTCGGAAATTCACGCGCAGGTTCAGCCAGCCGAGGAACGGCGGGAAGAACACGCCCACCCGGATTCCGGCGGCGCGCATCTCCTCCCAGCGGCGCTTCGGCATAAAGCGCCCGCCCATGCCGTCGTAGAGGATTCGGACCTCCACCCCCTCCTTCACCTTCTCCATGAGGATCGGGACGATGGAGTCGAACACCTCGTCATTTTTGATGATATAGTACTGAATGTGGATAAACCGCTTGGCTCCCCGGAGCTCCTGGCGCAGCGCCTCAAACTTCTCCCGCCCGTCGGTGTAGATGTCCACCGCGTTGCCCGCCGTCAGCACGGAGCCGCAGGTCTCCAGGTTGTAGAGCACAAGGCTGCTGTAGTCCCGGGTCATGCGGTCCATGTGATCGTCCGCGATCTGCTCGGAGCGGATCACATCCTCCTGGCTCTTGATGGGGAACTTTAGCCGGTCCTCCACCTCCTTCACCCGGAACATGCGGCTCTTTTTCATGTCCTGGCCGAACAGGAGGTAGAACACCACGCCGAACACCGGTATGAAGTAGATTGCCAAAAGCCAGGTCCAGACCGTCTTGGGATCACGGCGCTGAAAAAACACGATCACGATGGACAACAGCACGTTGATCAGCCACAGATGCTGCATCGCCCAGGCCCACATCCCCACAAATCCGTTCCAAATATCTCCCATACCGGCACCTCTCCTTCTCCTAAATTGCCGAGTCCACGTGCTCCAATGTCCGGTTTCCCTCGCTGTCATAGGATATCCGCACACGGTCAAACTGATTCACGTATGTGATCTGTCCCAGGAAACAGTGCTCGAAATCCACGTAGATTTGTTCAATCCGCGCTCCCTCCATCCCGCCTCCGATGTAATCGCTCAGCGCGTTGTCCGGTTGATCCAGCTCCAGATTGATCAGAATCCTGACACTCTTAAAATTCAACTTTCCCTCGGCCTCTTTGTCGTGCAGGTAGCGGTTCACCGCGTCCGCCACAGCCAGCGCCTCGGTCTCCGATGCCACGCGCCTGGCCGCTTCCGTATAACGGTCCACATGCGGCACCGACAGCATCACCAAAATCGCGAGGATCGCCAGGACTGCTACCAGCTCCACCAGCGTATATCCGCCGTTTTTCTCTCGTTTTCGTCTGTTTTTCATCTCAAAATGGTTCAATAATGGCCCATTGTATCATAAACAACGCCCGTTTGCAAGAAAACTCCCCTCCGTGCGGCAGGCCATCACTTGCTGGTAACCGTTCCCTCCCCCGTCTTCCCGCTGTATGTGGCCGTGTAAATCTTCCCGTTGATCTCGCCCTCCCAGGTGGCGGTGTCTGTCTTCGGATCGTAGGTGCTCGCCTCGGTCTCTGCCTCGCTCATCACCCCGGCGTCGAGCAGTGTCTGCTGGGCCTTCCCCGCAGAATACTCCGACCGCGCGTTGGCCATCGCCACCTGCTCGGCCGCCTTGTTCTGCACCTTCCGGTAGGACGGCACCGCGACCGCCACAAGAATCCCAAGTATCGCGATCACGCAGATCAGTTCCACCAGCGTAAAACCCGCTCTGCCGCGCTGTTTTCCGTCTTCTCTCAATCCTTTAAGCATCCTGTCTGTCCTTTCTAGGCTTTCTCTTTTGTCTGTCCACTACATCATATGGTCCGATCCCCTGTCCTCATTCGGCCGAATAGATAATCTTCTCCAGTTCCTCCATGGAGGTCTCCCCGTCCAGGACCATCCGGGCCGCCTGATCCCGCAGGCTCATATTCCCGCAGGCCCGCAATGCCTTTCGAATCTTCTGCGGAGGCGCTCCCCGCAGGATCATGCCCCTCATCTGCTCATCCAACTCCATGAACTCGTAGATGGCCCTCCTGCCGATGTAGCCGGTGCCGTTGCAGCGCGCACACCCTACCGGCCGAAAGAGTGCTGTGACCGGGGCCTGTGACACAGCCGCAAGCGCCTCCCGCTCCGCCTCGCCCGGCTGGTAACTCTCACGGCAGTGGGGGCACAGCTTCTTCACGAGGCGCTGGGCGATCACCCCGGTGAGCGCCGCGGCCGCCATGTAGGGGACCACGCCCATGTCCAAAAGCCTGGCCACGCTGGAGGCACAGTCGTTGGTGTGAAGCGTCGAGAACACCAGGTGGCCCGTGATGGCCGCGCGGACACCGATTGCGACGGTCTCGTCGTCGCGCATCTCGCCGATCATGATCACATCCGGGTCCTGCCGCAGAATGGACCGCAGCGCGGCGGCGAAGGTGAGCCCGGCCTTCATGTTGACCTGCACCTGCGCGGCGCCCGCGATGCTCCGCTCCACCGGGTCCTCCACGGTCACCACGTTGATCTTCTGCCGGACCAGCTGGTTTAGCGCCGCGTAGAGCGTGGTGGTCTTTCCGCTGCCCGTGGGCCCGGTGACCAGCACCAGCCCGTAGGGCGCCTTTAAAAAGCGGTGAAAGATCTCCTCCTGCTTTTCCGTCATCCCCAGCCGCCTCACGTCCGTCAGCTCATCGTCCCGGCCGTTGTTCAGAAGCCGGAGCACCACCTTCTCCCCATAGATAGTGGGCAGCGCAGAGATCCGCAGGTCCGTCCTCACTCCCGCCCGGTCATAGCGGCATTTTCCATCCTGCGGGATCCGCTTCTCCGCAATGTCCATGCCTCCCATGATCTTAAGCCTGGTGACGATGGGACGATGCGCCTCCATGCTCATGGTCGTGTGGACAATCAGGTCCCCGTTCAGGCGCAGCCGGATGACCAGCTGGTCCGCGGACGGCTCCACGTGGATATCGCTGGCCCCCTTGAGACACGCCTGCTCAATCAGCGTGTTGACCATCTTCACCACCGGCGTGCCCTCCACGCGCTCGGAGAGGTCCTTCGCGGCCTGATTCTTCCCCTGCCCCGTCACCTCCAGGTTGACGTGCCGGACCGCGCTTCTCAAATCCTGGTCCCGGTACAAGGCCCTGGCGCAGCTGCGTATTTTCTCCTCCGCCGCCAGGACAATCTTCGTCTCCATGCCCGTGATCGCGGTAATCTCATCGAACACGTCGTACATCAGCGGATCCCTGGCCGCCACCACCAGGACGCCGTCCGATATTCCCACCGGCAGCACGCAGTACTGCTCGGAGAACGTGTACGCGATCAGGCCCGCAGCCCTGGCGTCCACCTTGTACTCGGACAGATCCACCACCTCAAGCCCGTCCCGCTCCCCGAGGCAGTCCAAAAGCTCCTGCTCTGAGATGTAGCCGAAATCCAGCAGAATCCCCTCCATGGGCTTGTCCGGGCAGCGCTCTTTGAATTTCCGGGCCCGCTCAAGCTGCCGCTCCGTAAGCACACCGCGCTCAAGCAGCAGCGTTTCGATAGGAATATTCATACTCTTGCCTTGTCCCTTTCTGCCGAACATGTTATACTGGAGCCACTTATGCCAGGAGGAACGTAGTATGTGGCTATCCAGTTTATTTTTCGGCGTGACCTATCTGATCTTCGGCTGCTGTGTCGGCAGCTTTATAAACGCGTGTATCCAGAATGTGCCCAGAGAGCGCCCGGTCGTGGGCGGCCGGTCGGCGTGCCCCAGCTGCGGGCACCGGCTGGGAGTCCGCGACTTGATCCCCGTGTTCTCCTGGTTTGCCCTAAAAGGCCGATGCCCCTACTGCCGCCACCCGATACCGGCCCGCGTCCCCGCCGTGGAGCTTGTAACCGGCATCGCCTATCTCGTCTGCTGCATCCGTCTCGGTCCGGGCACCGAGGCGGTTCTGGCCTGCCTGTTTATCTCGGTCTTAATCGCAGCCGCATGGATCGACTGGGAATGGCTGTATGTCCCGGACGGGGTCTCTGCCGCGGTACTTGCCATCGGCCTTCTCTCCCTAATCCCCTTGCCGGGCACCTCTCTCCTTCGCCGCCCGTTTGTGCCCTCGCTCTTCCCGGCCCTCGCCGGGGCGGCACTCATCGGTGCATGTCTCTGGATCATATCGTACCTCACCGATGGCGGCATCGGGGGCGGTGACATCAAGCTCTTAGCGGCCTCCGCCTTTTATCTGGGGTTCCAGAGATGCGTGCTCGCCGTGCTGTCCGGCTATGTGCTTGCGGCAATATTCTGCGTGCCCGCGCTGATCACCGGAAAGCTCAACCGGAACTGCATGGTCCCAATGGTCCCGTTCTTCGCGGTCTCGCTGTCCATATCCCTGCTGTGGGGGTACCGCATCCTTGGCTGGTATCTGGGGCTTCTGCGCTGACGTCTGCCCGAAGCGGAAGCGCTACTTGTCCCCGTAATACCTGAGGACACCTTTTCCCCGGGTGTAAAACTCCAGAATTTCCGGCTCGCTCTCGCTTCCCTCGTCCGGTTTGATAGCGGGACCGCCCTCAAGCTCCAGTCCGCCGCCCTCCCCCTCATCGCCGTCACCCTCATGCTCCGGGACCTCAATCTCCAGGGTCTCCCCCTCCGGATCGTCAAACAGAATGTCCGCGTTCATGGTAAACGTGTAGTCATGCCGGGAAACCTGCGTGTGCACCGCGGCCTGTCCCATGCCCGGCCGGGCCGTCAGACAGATTTTCACGTTCAGATCCCCCTTCCCGCCGTGGCCCTCCGACACATACTCCAGCTTTTCCAGTCTCCTGAGGAGCTGTTCCCCGCTCATCCAGCCGGCCTCGCCGATTATCTCCCTGCTGTCCTCCTCAAATTGCTCCCAGATCCGCTCCATCGCGTTTGAGGAGCCGTCGCTCACCGCCTGGCAGAACGATTGGTGGATAAGCCTCGCCGTGGTCTGCGCCTCCATGTACTCCCGGTTTTTGACCGATGACTCCATGTTATAGTTGGACAGGTATAAAAATCCGGTGGACAGAATGGTGAACATCGTCATGATGACCACCACATACATCAGACTGCCGCCCTGTCTCGGGTCAATGCGCCTCAACACCGTCACCTCTCTGGCCGTATATGCTTAAGAATGTGTATTCCTGCTCATACACGGTACTCCCCTCCCCGTCGAGAACCCGGATCCGCACCTTCACCTCGCTGCTCCCGCAGTCCGTGAATGCAAGCTCCGGCTGCAGCTCGGTGTTTCCAACATCTTCCAAATCCATGAGACTCACCGCGCACGCCTCCGGGGCGCTTTTTCTGGTGCCCGCGTTCCCGTTGACCATGTAGTGCAGGGTTCCCGGTTCGTCCGGATCCACATGAAACTCATACCCGTACCGCAGCCGTTCCTCCAACAGCATGTACACGCGGCCGCACATCTCCTTGCCCTCCACCGCCTGTCCGCTCCGGAAGTAGAGCTTCATCTGCGGCGCCAGAAAGCCGGTGAAGAACAGGGCCGCCACCGCGGCGATGGACAGCGCCATCATGAGTTCGATCAGCGTAAAACCGCCGTTTCCCATGCGTCCGTTTTTCGCACCCACAGCTGCGCTCACCGCCCTTCCCGCTCCAGGCTATAATAGGTAAGCTCATCCCCGCCGTCGCCTGTCACCTGATACTGCTCAAAATACTCCTCGGCGCCGTGATCGAAGTACACCGTCAGGCCGTCCCCAACGGCGTTCCCCTCCCCGCGCACCGCCGATTCGCCGAGCTCGTAGCTCTGCCGGTCCATCTCGTGTTCCCTGGCCAGGAGACGCGTGTTCACGGCTGTCATCTGCAAAAAGGCCGTGCTGATGAGCGCGATCAGCGCCACGCTGACAATCACTTCAATCAGCGAAAAGCCGCCAGACGGCGAGAGCCCGCCCCGCTTCCCCGGTTTAAACGGCTTTAAATCCATCAGAAGTCCTCCCCGGCCTGCTGCCGTTTTATCCAATAAAAGCTCAAATCCATACTGCACCTTACCTCGCTCCCAGCCTCGCTCGCCGTGGCCCTTGGCTGGGGCTCCTTTATTTCCATATAATCGACCGCCATACTGTCCGGGCTGGAATCGATCTGCTCCGCAAGGCGGACGATCATGCCCGGCGTCTGCGCGCTGAGCTCCAGGTAGACTGGGATGCGCTGCAGCACGAGATCCTCCGGCGACGGGTCAATACCACCACTTGGGCTCTCCTCCGCGCGGATTGTGTCCGCCCTGAGCGGCCCATTTTCCTCCGCGCGAACCGTGTCCGCCCCAAACATCCCGTCCTCCTCCGAGAACGGCTCCGCCGCCCCGATCTCCATCTTGCGGATCCTGACGCCGGCCCTCGCTGCCAGGTCCTGCAGCAGGCGGTCCACCGCCACATCGTCCAATTCTGTCCAAACGAATTCCTCGGGTTTGTCCGCCGTAGTATCCGCGGCAGAAGCCCTCCCGTTCCCCACGCCCGCCTTGCTCAAATACTTCTCCACGCAGGTCCTCCGGTACTCCACCTCCTCCAGCTGTCTTTCTGCCTCCCGGCGTCTCCCCGCGGCGGGCTCCAGAATTTTGCCCGCGCCCACATACCAGATGAGCATCACCGCAAGCACGGTGAGCAGCACGCATTCCCGTTTACTCAGACGCATCCGGCAGTCCCTCCCTCGCATTCAAATCCACCCGCAGCTCCAGGCTGAGTTCTCCGGACGTCTCATCCCCGTATTCCCAGCCGCTGTGGTCTACACCCGCAAAGCGGCCGCAGCCGCGGACCCGCTCCACATAGTCCGGGGCCGCCCCGGGTTCCGGTATGGACACCCGCACGCTGAGAAGCCCCTTTTCCCCGTCAAGCACCAGGGAACGGATCTCCATCCCGGCCGCAAGGCAGTCCGACAGCGCCTGGTAGTCTCCCAGTCGCAAATGCTTTGTCCTGCCGACCAGCTGTTCGCTCCGCTTCATCTGCCTTTGGTACTCCCTCCCCTGCTCCGTCTCCCGTCTGCGCTCCAGAAGCTCACGGTAGATCGCATCGCCGCCGTTTGCGGCCATCTCTGCGGACAGCTCCCCGGCATACTTCATGTTCTTCGCAGTTTCAAATTCCAAATATCCCCAGATTGCAGCCACCGCCAGCGCGTTGATCCCCACAGCCAGAAGGCAGCGGGTTCCCATGTTCCCGCTTCGCCTCCCGGTCCGGCGGACCGCCTTTTGCCCGGAGGCCAGGAAATCCACAGGCCGGCATCCGCGCCGATTACAGCTGGCGCTTAGGACCGCCAGGGTGCCAAAATGCACATCGCCGTCACGCCGTTTTCCGCTGCCGCCTCGTCGGTGTCCGCTGCCCTCGCGCCGTTTTCCACTGCCCTCGCTGTCCCTGTTGTCCCCGTCATCCCCGCGCAGCGCAAAGCGCACGGGTTCGCAGGGAATTTTAAGGAGCCCGTCCAGGCACTCCGCCAGATCGTCCGCATGGCCCGGTCCGCTTTCGTCCGCGCAGCCCAGCCCGCTTGTGAGAAGGTACACCCGCGCCGGTGTCTCACCGGACGGGCGCGCTTCGCCGAACTGCGCCGCTTTTTTGACCTGGTCGGCCAGCTCCTCGCACAAAAGCTCCTCCGCTCCCGCCTCGCAGAACCCCCTCACATTCAATCGGATGCTGCGGTTTAGCAGGCAGTGGCCGCCCTTCACCAGGTACAGGCGCAGTTTGTCCGGCTCCAGAGCCATGACCACCGCGCTCTCATCCCGCTCCCCGTACCGCGCCGCCAGCTTTGCCACGCAGTCCGGCAGCGCGAAGACGCCCGTGCAGGTGACCCTCGCCTCCCGGAACGCGGCCATCCATGCTTCCAAGGTGCTCCTACCGGTCGCATAAGCCAAAAGGTGCTGGCCTTTCGCCCCTCTTCCCGCCTCCAGCACGTCCATGTCCACGGCCAACGGCCGGTCCGACTTGCGCAGATACGCGATCTCATTGCAGATCATCCGCCGCGTCACCCGCTTGGAGGCGGCCGGCAGATGCATCTCCTTTAAGTACACCTCGCTCCCTCCGAGCGCGGCAGTCACGCGTTTTCCGGACAGTCCAAGCGCCCGGAGTGCCCCGGCATACGCCTCTGTGCCGTCGTCCTCCGAAATTTCCACCGTCCTTGCGTCCTTCACGGCAAATCCATCCGCTTCCAGGCGGCCGCACAGGTAGAATATGCGCCCCGGTTCCAGATAAAGGTAATGTTTCAATGCGTTCCTCCTCGTCAAAGCATGCCGGAGTACATGGAGTAAACCGGCATCATGACCGCTACCACGATACTTCCCACGATGAGCGCCATCACAATCATCATGAGCGGCTCCAAAAGCGCAATCATCTGTTCTAAGGCCTGCAGCGCTTCCTTCTCATAAAACGTCCCAACCTCCGCGAGCACCTGCTCCAGTCCGCCCGCCTCCTCACCCGCCATCACGGTGGAGATAAACACCGGCGGAAACAGCTTCTGCTTTTTAAGCGCCTGGGAGAGCAGATCTCCCTTTCGCAGATCCTGGCCCACCTGGGCAAGGCAGGCGCGCACACGGGTGTTTCCCATCACCGCCGCGGCGGCATCGATGCTGGCAAGAATACGGATTCCACTCCCATAGAGCATGGCGAAGGCGGAGGCAAAACGAGCGGTATAGATGATTGTGAGAAGAGGGCCGAGCACCGGCAGACACAGCAGCAGCCGGTCTACCTCCAACCGGATGGATGGGACAGACAACAGCCAGGCTGCAAAGCCGGCAAACCCCAGACAGGCAAACAGAATCAGCATGCCCTGCGTTTTTAACAGGTCGCTGGCCTCCAAAAGGAAGCGCGTCAGAGCCGGAAGCTCGGCCCCGGTAAGGAGTGTGGTAAACTGAGGCAGCACCGTGGTCAGCATAAATATAGTTGAGAGCACGGTCACCGCCAGAAGGATGAGCGGGTACGTCATCGCGCTCTGTACCTTCTTTACAAGCTCCGCCTCCCGGCTGTAATGCGCGGCCATCTTTTCCATCATATGGTCCAGCGTGCCGCTGGCCTCGCCGGTCTCCACCATGCGCACCAGAAGATCCGGAAATGCGCCCTCCATCTCAGCCATCGCCTCGGACAGCGTCCTTCCCTTCTGCACGTTCTCATTGAGGCGGGTCAGAAGCCGCTTAAATCCCCGGTCCTGCGCGGCCTCCAGGCAGACAAATAACGCCTTGGACACCGGGATGCCGGCCGAGAGCATGACCGCCATCTGACGGCAGAAAGGCGGGATGAACGCTGGCTTTAGCCGGCCGGCGGACCGTCCCCGGCGCCCTGCCTCCACCTTGTCATATTGATAGCAGTACAGGCCCTTTTGGCGGAGCAGCTCCAAAAGCGTCTGCTCGTCCACCGCCTCCATCACCCCCGCCCGCACTGTGCCGCCTGCTCCGCGCGCCTTATACCGGTAGCTCGCCATCCGTCTTTCCTCCTGTTTCCATATCCAAACGTAGAAAAAAGGCCTTATCCGATGTTCTGATCAGATAAAGCCGGGCATTTGTCTCAAATACCATAACCTGACTACAAGCTTCTCAGCGGAATTGATTCCGATCCGGCTCATAGCGATAGCCGATTTCCGAAAGCGCGGACAAAATGTCCTGCTCCGGCACACCGGCGGACCGGCAAAATTCATCCAGCGAACTGTAATTGTCCCGCAACTGCGTATTCACATAACTCAACAAAATAACCGGGTCCTTTGGCAACGTGTTCATTCTCTTCCATTCCATCCTTCAATCGGTCAAATTCCGCCTCCCGCGGTTTGACATAATAGCACTATCACAATAAAATTATCGCTTTCATTTTTCATTGTCAAGTCTTCCTTAATTAAATTTGATGAAAATTTGCATATTACGGCCAAATGTCACCAAAAAAGGCGCGGTTCCAGCCATCTGCCGGGTTGCCGCGCCTTCTGTCTATCCAGTAATGATCACTCCACATACGCGATCAGGCGGTCCTGATTCTCGGACACATCGATCACAATGGTATTTCCTGCGCGCACGCCGTCGCCTAAAATGATCTTGGCCGCCAGGGTCTCCACGTTCTTCTGCAGATACCGCTTTAACGGCCGCGCGCCGTACACCGGGTCATAGCCCCGCTCGGTCACAAACGTCTTGGCCTGGGAGGTCAGCTCGATGGCCAGCTCCCGGTCCGCCAGCCGCTTGTTTAAGTCAGCCACACACAGATCCACAATGCCGCTGATATTCTCTCTGGTCAGAGGCTTGAACAGAATCACCTCGTCCAGCCGGTTTAAAAACTCCGGTCTGAAGTGCGCCCGCAGGTCATTCATCACCGCGGTCTCCGCCTCGGGCCGAATCCGCCCGTCGTCTCCGATTCCCTCTAGCAGGTACTGGGAGCCGATGTTGGAGGTCAGGATGATGATGGTGTTCTTAAAGTCCACCGTACGCCCCTGGGAGTCAGTGATCCGCCCGTCGTCCAACACCTGAAGAAGCACGTTGAACACATCCGGGTGGGCCTTCTCCACCTCGTCAAACAGCACCACGGAGTAGGGCTTGCGCCGCACGGCCTCGGTCAGCTGTCCGCCCTCGTCGTAGCCCACGTATCCCGGAGGCGCTCCGATGAGCCGGGCCACAGAGTGCTTTTCCATGTACTCGCTCATGTCGATTCGCACCATGTTGGACTCGTCGTCGAACAGCGCTTCCGCCAACGCCTTGGCCAACTCTGTCTTGCCCACGCCGGTGGGGCCCAAAAACAGGAAGGAGCCGATGGGCTTCGTGGGATCCTTGATCCCGGCCTTGGAGCGGATAATGGCCTCCGTCACCTTCTCCACGCCCTCGTCCTGCCCGATCACCCGCTTGTGCAGCAGCTCATCTAGGTGCAGGGTCTTGCTCCGCTCGCTCTCGGTCAGCTTTGCCACCGGGATTCCGGTCCACTTGGAGATAATCTTGGCGATCTCGTCCTCCGTCACGCTCTCGCGCACCAGGCTTAAGTCGTCGCCACGGACCCGCTCCTCCTCCTCGGCCAGCTCCTTCTGAAGCTGGGGCAGCTTGCCGTACTGCAGCTCGGCCGCCTTGTTCAAATCGTAGCGCTGCTGCGCGTCCTGGATCTGCCGGTTCACGGCCTCGATCTCCTCACGCAGGCTGGAAAGCCGGTCCACGCTGGCCTTCTCGTTCTCCCACTGGGCCTTGCGGGTGGCGAACTCGTCGTGCAGCTCCGCAAGCTCCTTCTGAAGGTCCGCCAAGCGGTCCTGGCTCAGGCGGTCGGTCTCCTTCTTTAAGGCTGCCTCCTCGATCTCCATCTGCATGATCTTGCGGGACATCTCATCCAGCTCCGCAGGCAGCGTGTCTAACTCCGTCTTGATCATCGCGCAGGCTTCGTCCACCAGGTCGATGGCCTTATCCGGAAGGAACCGGTCGGTGATGTACCGGTCAGACAGCGTGGCCGCGCTCACCAGGGCAGAGTCGGTAATCTTTACGCCGTGGAACACCTCGTAGCGCTCTTTTAAGCCGCGGAGAATGGAGATTGTGTCCTCCACGGTCGGCTCATCCACCGTCACCGGCTGGAACCGCCGCTCCAGAGCAGCGTCCTTCTCGATATATTTGCGGTACTCGTTGAGCGTCGTGGCTCCGATGCAGTGCAGCTCGCCGCGGGCCAGCATGGGCTTTAGCATATTGCCCGCGTCCATGGAGCCTTCCGTCTTCCCGGCGCCCACGATCGTGTGCAGCTCGTCGATGAACAGAATAATCTGGCCGTCGCTCTTCTTCACCTCATCCAGGACCGCTTTTAAGCGCTCCTCAAACTCGCCTCTGTACTTGGCGCCTGCTACCAGGGCGCCCATGTCCAGCGCAAACAGCTTCTTGTCCTTCAGCCCGTCCGGCACGTCGCCCCGCACAATCCGCTGCGCCAGGCCTTCCACCACGGCGGTCTTGCCCACGCCGGGCTCACCGATTAGCACCGGGTTGTTTTTCGTCTTCCGGGAAAGGATTCGGACCACATTGCGGATCTCGCTGTCGCGGCCGATCACGGGGTCCAGCTTCTGCTCCCTGGCCCTCTCCACCAGATCATAGCCGTACTTGGTCAGCGTGTCGTAGGTGGCCTCCGGGTTGTCGCTGACCACCCGCTGATTTCCGCGGACCGTGGACAGCGCCTGAAGGAACGTCTCCCGGGTAATATTGTACATCTTAAACAGGCTCTTGATCCCACGGTTGGGCTGCTTGATCATGGACAGGAACAGATGCTCCACGGAGACATACTCGTCCCCCATGGACTTCGCCTCGTCCTCCGCGTTGATCAGGACCTTATTTAAATCGTTGCTGATGTAGAGCTGGCCGCCTCCGCTGACCTTCGGCAGCTTCTCCAACGCCTGCTTTGTCTCATTCTTCAGCATCTCGCCCTGGATTCCCATCTTGGTGATCAGTTTGAGGATCAGGCTGTCCTCCAGGGTCAGCAGGCTGTAAAGCAGATGCTCCTGGTCAATCTGCTGGTTCCCATACTCGTAGGCCAGCTTCTCGCAGTTCTGCACCGCTTCCATAGACTTCTGCGTAAATTTATTGATATTCATCACTCATTCCTCCTTTATGCGGAATCGTGTCATGTCATTGTCTCTTTGTTCTAGTCGTACTATAACACGCTTTGTTAGCACTGTCAAGAGTCGAGTGCTAATTTTTTGAATTTTCATTCCTGGGAGGGATCCGGCATCGCAGAGTTATGTTCAATTTGGGTTCCAATGCCGCAAATTCGTTTTATCGATTTGTTTTACTTATATATTATTCAATAATAATTAGATTTTCTAATTACTAATTTACCTATATTCCTTTTAATATAAACCATTTCAGTGGTAAAATAGGTTCGGTATTTTTAAGAAAATAGGGAGAAAATGAGATTATGAACAGCAATCATTCCTGGTACATACAGGGAGCCCATGACGGAATTCCGATCGCCATGGGCTACCTTGCAGTTTCTTTTACATTGGGCATCGCCGCAAAAAATGTGGGGATGGAGGCCTTCCCGGCGGCGCTCATGTCCATCAGCAACCTGACCTCCGCCGGCGAGTTCGCCGCGCTGGGGCTGATGACGGCTGGCGCCACCTACATGGAGATGGCGGGCGCGCAGCTGATCATCAACCTGCGCTACTTTCTGATGTCCTGCGCCCTGTCCCAAAGGCTGCCGGAGGGACTGCCCTTCTTCCACCGCCTGCTGGTGTCGTACGGGGTGACGGATGAGATCTTCGGAATCTCAATCGGCGCCGGGAAGTACCTAAACCCGTTCTACACGTACGGCGCCGTCAGTGTGGCCGCCCCGGCCTGGACGCTCGGCACATTTCTGGGCGTGGTCTCCGGCAGCGTGCTCCCGGACCGGATTCTCAGCGCGCTGAACGTGGCCCTGTACGGCATGTTCATCGCCGTGATCGTCCCGCCCGCCAGGAAGCAGAAGGTTCTGGCCAGCCTCATCGCCATGTCCATGGTCGCCAGCCTGCTCTTCACCTACCTGCCGGTGGTGAGCCAGATTTCGTCCGGCATGCGCATCATCCTGCTGACCGTGCTCATCGCGGGCGCCGGTGCAGTGCTGTTCCCGGTGGATGAGGAAAAACTTTCCAAGGAGGACTCCCATGAAGCATAACGTATATCTGTATATCCTTGCGATGGCGTCGGTCACCTATCTGATCCGCGTGCTGCCGCTCACGCTGATCCGAAAGCCCATCAAGAACCGCACCATCCGCTCCTTTTTATACTACGTGCCCTATGTCACGCTGGCGGTCATGACCTTCCCGTCCATCCTGTCCGCCACCTCCAGCCCCATCTCCGCGGCGGCGGGCTTCCTGGCCGCGATGGTCCTGGCCTACCGGGGCGCTGGACTGTTTAAGGTCGCCGTGGGGGCGTGCGGGTTCGTGTTCCTGCTGGAGCTGTTCATCTGACGGGAGGAATCCTGGCAGGAGGAATCTCCGGTTCAAAACGCCTTACGGATAGACCGTCAGCTGGCCATCCTCCATCTGGTAGCGCAAAATCCGTGGTTCCCGGCTCTGGCCCTGAAAATCCGGCATAACAGAGGCGGACTGTCCGGTTTGCTCTGCCGGGGCACCCGCGATCCGCTCCTCGTAGTAAAACGATGTGACCGCACCTATGCCCAGCAGCATAAGCACTGCCCAGAACAGGGCGTTTTCGGCCATTCGCCCCAGAACGCGCTGCGCGCGCGGCCGTGGAACCGGTATATCGGTGGGAATCATCATAACATTGTCTCCGTCCATCTGTATCCTTTTTACAGGCTATGGACTTTTTTGTCCAATTATGCCGGCTGCACGCTGCAATCAATGAAAGAGGGTGTCCCGGTATCTGCTGGCCATCGCACACCTGTCCTCCTGACAGATGCGCTGCGGCCGGCTGATACCTGGAACACCCTCTTTTCTTGTAAAGACAGAGCTGTGCCGGTGAGCCTACTGGAGTCCAATCGCCTGGATGGTTCTCCCCGTCAGCGTGCCCTCGTAAATCACGGTGGCAGTGTCGCCCTCCTTCAGGCTGTCAAACATTCCCTTCTTGCCCACAAACGCGAAGAGGCTCTTATTCCGATCCGCTGTCTCTAGCACCACCGCGTTGTCGGAAATCTCCACCACCTTGCCGGTCAGCGCGTAAATATCGGCATCCGCAGAGTCCATCGCGTCCTCCGTGACGATTCTGGTCGCCATTGCGGGCTCATCCACATCATCCAGGTCGCCGTAGTAGGTAACCTCCGCCTCTGTTCCCGCGTTGATTCCGCCCTTGGTCACCTGCTGTGCGATTGTCATGTCGAAGGTGTAAACCCCCTCATCCGTCTTGAGCGTCAGCTGTCCGCCGTCCACCTTCTCGATGGTTCCGTAGACAATGAGATCCTCCTCAGCCGCGGCCGCCTCAGCAGCCTCCTTCGCAGCCGACGTCACAATGTCCACGTAGACCGCCTTGGTCACATCCGCCTTCAGCTCACCGTAGAAGGTGACCTCCACCTCGTCGCCCACGCCCAGCTCTCCATCGTCCGAGAACTCCGCACCGGAGATTTCAAAGCGTACCTGCTTGCCGGCGTCATCCTCCACCGTCACAATTTTATCCTTAATCTCCTTCACATATCCGTAAAAATAGTCCTCTTCCTCCTCGGACTCCGACTGTGCGTCCGCTGCCGTGGTCTCCGCGCCCGTCTCCGCCGCTGTGTTCTCCGCAGCTGTGGTCTCCGCCGCAGCCTCCGTGGTCTGCGCCGCAGTCGTCCCTGCGGCCGTCGTCTCCTCCGCCTTCTTGGAGGAACATGCCGTCATTCCCAGCGCCAAAGCCAGCACTGCAATCGCCAAATAGTGTTTCTTCATAATTGTGTATCTCCTCTTCGTTATTTTGTTTCTCACAAAATACCCCTCCGCCGCTGCGGCCACTTATCCCGCCGGCTGCGGCATACGATACATATTACTACGAAACCCCCTTGAATACCATGTATTTTTCATTAAGTTTTTTTAAAAGTTTCCTGTGGGGGCCAAGGATTATAGCGCACCCATTTGCCCGATCGCCCGGGTCACAAGCGCCCGGAACATCGGCGCCATCCGATCCGCCGTCTCCTGGACCTCCTTGTGGCTGAGCGGCTGATCCGTCATGCCGCAGGCCAGGTTGGAGATACAGGAAATCCCACAGATTTTCATCCCCATGTGGTTGGCCGCAACCGCCTCACAGGCCGTGCTCATGCCGCAGGCGTCGCCTCCCAGTATCCGGCATAGACGCACCTCCTGGGGGCTCTCGTAGGCCGGTCCGGTAAACTGCATATAAACCCCTTCCTTGAGCGGAATATTCAGCTGCGCCGCGCATTCCTTAATCAGGCTGCGCAGCCCGGCATCGTAAATCTTGCTCATATCCGGGAATCTCGGCCCCAGCTCGTCCAGATTGGGACCGATGAGCGGCGACGGCACCAGGCAGGAGATCTGATCCTTAATCAGCATAAAATCCCCCGCTGAGAAATCATAGTTCACTCCCCCCGCCGCATTGGTCAGAAACAGAATCTGCGCCCCCATGAGCTTCATCAGGCGGATGGGAAGCACCACGTCCGTCATCGCATAACCCTCATAGTAATGGACACGCCCCTGCATCAGAACCGCCGGCACGCCCTCAATGTGCGCGAACACAAAACGTCCCTTGTGGCCCGGCACAGTGGAGACCGGGAAGCCCTCAATCTCATGGTAATCGATCGATCCCTCCACCTGGATGTGATCCGCGTAATCTCCCAGCCCGGATCCCAGAACCAGCGCCACCTTGGGAACAAAGGGCACGCGCTCCCTCACGCTGTCATAGCAGCGCATCAGCTTATCATATACCGGATTCATTCTCATCGCTCCTTCCTTCGGGAGTTTTCTCCCGCTACTGACATTTTACCATATGGGACAGACGGCCTCAACTGGAATCACGGCCGGGACTATGGCTGCTATGGCCCTGGCCGTTTTTGCCGCGGTTCTCCCTGCGCCAGGATATGAGCAAAATCAGCGTTCCGAGCAAAATTCCGATCAGCCCCGCAGTCACGGTCACCTCCACCCACTCGTGGACCCAGTACCAGCGAACGGTCTTCCCTCCGCCATCACCTTCTCCTTCCGCGTCCGCTGTTTCGCCGGACATGTCCCCATTGCCAGCATGAGGGCTTACCTGCCGTTGAAGTTTGTATACGGTTTTCAGCTCGTAGGTGTCCGGCACCGGCCAGGAAACTAGGCCTGCATACAGGACCCGGTAGTCCGCCACCCGTTTTTCTCCAACCGCCAGCGCGTCACGGCACAGCTCTCCGCCCGCGTCCGCGTAGGGTTCCCCGTCCCAGTGCATCTCCGTCACCCGGTAATCGCTGTCGCTCAGCCCCAGAACCTCAAACAGCTCCGCCTGGTAGTCCTGCGGCGGCGGGAGCTGTTCCCCCGCCGTCAGAAGGATGTCCCCCAGCTGGTACTGCTCAGCGCCGTAGGAGTGGAATGTCACCGGCACCCGAAAATCATCGGTCCACCGCTCATTCACCCGCTCCTTTTTGGCAATATTCAGCGTTCCCTCCGCCTGCTCTCCGGAGAGCTCCTCCCGAACCGCCAGCTGCCCCGGAATCGGCTGGACTGCCTCCACGGACTGATAGGTCATCTCCCTCTCTATATCATGTCTGGCGAGCCCGCCGGGTATACATTCCACCCGCCAATCATGAAGCTCATACACCGCTCCGTCTCCGGTCTCATAGGACGCAGGCGGCCTGGAAAACTGTTCCCGCTCCTCCTCCCCCATACGCCTTGACCGCCGAATAACATTTGCCGGCGCTCTCCCCATATCCGGGTTGGAGGCAGGCATCGCCATAGATGTCACATGAACGCCATCCTCCACGCTCCTCTCCTCAATTCGAAGCCCATTTCGCAGGGGTGCTGACGCCTCCCTCCAGATCCCGCTCACCAGCAGGCCCGGACCGGCTATCTCATAAAAACGGTTTACTGGCTTCTGCGCCCCTTGCTCCGTTTTTATGTAAACTGTCATGGCGATCGCAATTGAAATCGCCAGCGTGAGAAACAGCCATCCAAGGATGACGCCAATCCACTTTCCTATTTTCATTTTCAAACTTATCCTCCTCCCTCAATAACCGCCTGCACGATCAGGCGCTTTTTGCTCCCATGGCAGGTGTAGAGTAGCAACTGCCTCTGAGAAGCCGGATTGCGGCCATCCGCGGCATTCTCCTCGCCGCCAGCATACTCCCCACCGGCCCTCTCCGCCGGCCATACAGTCTCCTCCGCATCTGCAAATTCGCAGGACCTTACAGTGCACTCCGTCCACGTTCCGCCGTAAAACAAGTAAATCGTCCTGTGGTGCTCCAAATACACTTCATCCGCATAGTTTTTTAAGCCCGCAAACATCGATCCATCCCGCATATTGTGCCCGTACACAATGGTAACCGGCCCCGCAAACGGTTCCGATCGGCAGTCGGCAAACAGACACCCGCATGCGCCCGCCTCCCCGTCAAACTTGTGGTCCAGGTAATACCGGTTGTCCTCGTGCCAAACCACCGGATAGTTTATATTCGTTTCCGGTATGTATAGCCAAAAGGAATACTCGCTGTTCAGCTGCCGCAGACGCTGCTCCGTAATTTGCGGCAGGTTCCCATGGGGGACGCCGATGGTGGGATGGGAGGGTGGCCGATGAGGCAGCGGGGGCGGCTGCGCGGGGGACGTTTTCTTTGGCTGCGCGGGGAACAGCAGCTCTGACAATGCGTCAGGGAGTAACTCCGGCCCTATCCCATCCCCTGGCTCCCATCGCCCCTCACCCTCTGCTTCAACCTCTATCTCCATCCCTGCCGCCCTTCGCACCTCCTCATACGTCTCCCTTCCCTCACAGTACGCGCGGTTGGTCCCTGCGGCGGCCTCGCAGCAACCGATCAATCCAGCCAAACTCACCGCTGCGCAGATTTCCGCCATCCCCAAAGCACGTCTCTTAAACCTCCGCCCCTTTCTGCCCAGTTTCTTCACCTTGTACATCCTCATCCTTTTTTCTTCTTCGCCACATTGCCACACCGGAAACTGTCAGCCCCACCAAGCTTACAATAATTCCCAGCGCAATCCACTCCAGCGGCGCCTCGTCGCCCGTCTTTACCAGCTCAGGTGTATCTTCCCTCCATCGGAAGGATCCCTCCCCCGCAAGATCTGCTTTATAATAGGCGGTAATCCTCCCGATTTTCTTTTGCACCTTGAAATTGTACAGCACCGTACTCCCCTGCACGGTTCCGTCGGGAAGAACCTCAAACTCCAGCTCCGTCTCCGTACGCACATAGCCGGACGGCGCCTCTGTCTCCTCCACGCGGTATTTTCCCGGGCGGTCAGGCCAAAACACCAGCTCTCCGCCCGCGCCCGTCACCGCTTCAAGGACGCAGTGCCCGCTCTCAGCCTCTGTGATGCGAATCTTCGCCCCCTCAATTCCCACGCCGGTCACCCCGTCAGCCTTTTGCAGTTTGACCTCCAGCGGACGGTTCTCCAAAAAGTAAACGCCATTTACCGTCTGATCCCCATTGACCGTGAATTCAAACACCGTCTCATTGACCGCATAACCGGAAGGCGCCCGGGTCTCACGGAAGGTATAGGTGCCATCCGCAGGCTTTTTGATGCCAAATCTCCCATCCGGACCGCTGACTGCCACCGCGAGCTCCGAACCATCCGGATTGTAAAACGTAAACTGGGCTCCCGGCAACGCCGTTCCATTTATGTCAACTTTTTTAAAGTAAATATACGACTCCTTCGGCTTGTGATTTGTGTCGTCCCCGCCGCCCGAGCTCTTTTTATAATTCTCAAAGCGGAAGACTCGCAAATCATAGCCGTCTCTGTCAACGGTAATCTCCTTGTCCGGGGTGCGCTTGTAACCGGCAGGCGCCTCCAGCTCGTGGATGATATAGGTGCCCGGCCCCAGCCCGCGGATGATCCGCCCCGCCTGTGAATCGCTGACCCACTCATCCACCACCGCTCCATCCGCCGCTCGGATCAGCTGCAGCCTGGCTCCGGCCAAAAGCGTCTCTGAAATCCCCGCAGTCTTTTTGATCTCCACTGTGGTCGTGTCATTCTCCATCACCAGAAACGGAACCTCCGTCATGCCGTCCCGGACCTCAAATTCAATGGGCGCCGCCAGCACCCCATAGCCCTCGCCGGGAGTCTCCGTCTCCACAAGCCGGTACCTTCCGGCCGCCAGCCCGCTGCTGTAATGGGGCTGCCCGGTGCTGATCCACTGATCGACAATCTCCCACTCATCCACATCCGGCGTGTCCGGGTCGTCCATGCGCTCGATCTGTAAATGGGCCCCCGAAAGCAGCAGATCCGTCCCCCCGATCACCTTGTCCACCCTGACGCGGTTGGAGTCATTGGTCGGATTGTAATCCAGCAAAATCTGTGGGGTCTGGTCATCCGCATACTGGAACTGGAACTCCCACGGCGCCAAAGTCAGCATGTGTCCCGGCGCGGCCTTAACCTCCGTGCAGACATAGGTATACGGCGCAAAGTTCCCATTTTCATCCAGATATCCAATCGGCTGCGGCGCAAACACTGCCTCCCCGTCCTCGCCGGTGACGACCGTTTCACAGTCCTGCTCCAGAGTGAGGTTCGTCAGCTTAAACTCCGCCCCGGCCAACCGGATATCCGGGTCGTCCGTGTCCGACTTGATAATCCGAAGTTCACCTTCCGGAATCTCATCGACCATCTCCACCGCCTGCACCTCACGGGTATCATAAATCGAAAACGGTATCCTAACCGATTGCAGGAATCCGTACGGCGTCGTCTCCTCCTCCAGCACATAATCCCCCTCCGGAATATACTCGATCACATGCGGCTTTAAATCCCCCACCTCAAAGCCCTCCGGGATCTCTCCCGCAGCCCGGTCGTCCTCCGAATACTGTCCGTCCGCGCCGGACACCCACGAGACTTCCACGTCCTCGTAGAGTCCATCCTCCGCCGGCCGGTGAATCACAAGGACCTCGCCGGACACTGTCCCGTCCTCCATGACCGGGTAAACCGCAAGCTTCGCTCCGTTTACCTCCTTCCCTCCGGCCACGCTGACCTTCGACACCTCAAGCTTAAGCGGCTGATCCCCCACCGGGGCCTTCTGTAATTCAACCAAATGACCAGTATCTATTACAGTGAGAAGCTGCGGCGGCGCGGTGGCATACCCACCAGGATTTTCCTGCTCCACCAGCACATAACTGCCCACCGGCAGGTATTCCAGACGGGTCGTCCCCTCCTCCGTGTAATAAAATCGCCCCTGCAGCGTGTTGGGAATCGGCTTATACACATAGTCATACTTCATAATCGGATGATTTCCGCCTGCATCCGGCACCAGCCGGCCCGTGGCCGCAACCTCCACGCCGTCCTTCCAGGTGGCCGCCCGGAACGTGATAATCTCGTCCTCCCGGTCATACGACGGCGTGCCGTCCGGCTCCATAAGCGGCTCTCCATCCCCATCCAGGCGCGCCGGATACAGCGACAGATACGCCTCGCTCTCCTCATAGAGCACATCTCCGCTCTTTGTGTCGTATTTTCGGATGTCAATGGCTGTGAAGTCGTCCTCCATCACAAAGGTCTGCACATTCCCGGTCTCCAAAACATCGATGGAGGCCGCCGCCGTCTGCGTATACCCCTGCCCGTAAGGACAGACCGTCTCCTCCAGCACATACGGCCCAATCGGAATGTGATCGATCCAGTGGGGCTGCGCCGTCCGAATCACGCGCCCCTGGCTGTCATACTTCAGATTTCCGTCGTCATCGTACGCATAGCCGCTGACCCACTTGGTGTATACAGTATCCCTCACATAATTTCCATCCTCATCCAGCACCGGCTCCCCCGCCTCATTCCTCTGCGCGGTGTACAGTGTCATCTCCGCCCCGTAAATTTCCTGCTGCGTCCGCACATCCACCTTGGCGAACGCCGTTTTGGTGAACTCATTCTGCATGAAAATCTTCTGCGTCTCCTCCGTGTCGCTGAGAATCAGTCCCAAATACCGCGCCTGGACATATCCCTGGCTGTGAGGCACCTGCTCCTCCTGTAGGATGTACGCGCCAAAGGGCAGCCGTGTGATCACATGCTTTCCGCCGGAGGTTTCCGCTGTCCCATCCGGGGCCGCACTGTCATCGGTTGTCCAGCGCTCGTCCTTCGGGTTCACAGAGCCCTCCCTGTAGTAAACCGGGAGGCCATTTTCATCATCCACCGACACCTTGTCCGGGTAAAGCGTCTGCACTTCCCCCTCCCGGTTCACCTGGACAGAGCGCACCAGCTCCTTCTCACCGTCCTCGTCGACCGTGTACGCGATCATGTGCCCATAGTCATCGTACACATAGGCCATGCCCGTCCCCGAGTCCGCGCAACACACCTCATTTCCCCGCTCATCCAACACCACCAGCTCACCGGCGCATGCGCCCTCGCGGACGGACACCGCCTCCAAATCGTAGAAATACAGGTTCACCGGATCATTCGGCACATTCACCGTGTCCCAGACGTCAAGGCCAGCAGCCCCCGCGCCCTTCCCCACAATCCGGATCTCCTTGTGGGTTCCGGTGTTCGCATCCTCAACCCGCACCGTTTTTCCGTCCTCAAAATAAGCCGTTACCCCTTTGTAGGTGTTCTCACCGGTCCTCTCAAGTTCCATCCCCCGGTACAGCGCCAGCTTAGCGCCCCCGACAGTGATGTCGAAACGGATACCAAACCCGCTGAAGGTTCCGTCCAGGGAATAGAGCGGTTTCACATGATCCATGGCCTTCAGCTCATTTTCCGTCCCCCGGATTATCTGCTCGGAATACGCATCGAATTCCTTCGTCACGAAGCCGAACCATTCCCCGGACTCCGGATCACAGGCAATATCCCGGACATCCCCCCGCTCCTCCAAATATTCCTTGCGCCCCCGAACCTCATACATCAGCAGATCGCCGGTATCATTGACCTTTGTCTCCCCGGCAAACCCACCGCTGGCCTCCGTCTCGCCCTGACGGTCCTGTTCCAGCAGGCCATTCTGGTTGCCGACCATGGAGTCCCCGTCCTCCACCTTGTAGATCTCCAGCCGCGACGGGTAATCCATAACCTTCACCTGGCTGACGGTCTCGGTCTGAAATTTATTAAACTGGCCGCTCACCGGCAACTCATACTGATACTGCATGGCCGGGACCGCCACCCATCCGTCCGTCGTTCCGTCGTTCCCGCGCTGCTCCTCATAGTACGACGCGCCGTCCGCATAGATCTCAAACGCCACCGGCCTGCTTTTGGTGTACCCGTCCGGAGCCTGCACCTCCACCAGCACATAGGCCCCCGCACCCAACGGCTTGTAGGTCTCGATGTAGCCTACAATCTCCTTGCGGACCTGGCCGTCCACCACCACCTCGCGGACGGTGGAGTATGCCTGAAAAATACCCGTTTCATTGCCGTCGATGTCCCGCTGGCGGATCAGCTGTGTCTCGTCATACCTGGGCACTCCGTCCGCGTCGAGGCGGATTGGGAGATCATCCGAGCTTCCGTTGGATTTTCCCACCCGCGGGTACAAAATCGGCACTCCGTCCGCATCCACAACCGGCTTTCCCTCTGCATCCACCGCCTCGCCGAACAGCACCTTCCCGCTTCCCGCCGCCGCGTTCGTCCCAACCTTCTCCACGTCCCGCTTAGCCGCGTAAATCTTGAACAGCGCGCCGGAATGGATAATGTTCTCCCCCGTCTCTGCGTCCAGCTTTTCAATCCGCAGCTTGGAGGAATCATACTTGTTTTCAAAGTCCTCCAACGCATAGGCCACATAGTTGAAGTTCTCACCGCTCCCCGCCGGCACCAGCGTCTCAACATTGCCCGTATCCGGGTTGATCCGGTCCGTGGCCGGCTCCAAAATCGTCCACGGCACCAGCATGGCCGCATATTTTCCGTCCACAGCAGTGTTCACGCCGCGCATCACCGCCACTCCGTCCCGGATCTCAAGCTCGCCGTCAGCCGTCTCGTTTCCGCTGTAAATCACACCGTCCCTTGTCCCCGCATCTTCACTTCTGGAGACGAATTCGTCCCGAATCATTCCCGGCGCCATATCCGGTTCCAGGCCATACTTGTAGATCACAAAATCCCCGTCATCCCGGTGGGCCTGGATCACATGGTTCTCCTCATTAAACCGGATCTTGTATTTGCGGATCAAATCCTCCGGTTTATCCTTGCTGTCATAAAAGAAGAACGGATTTCCCACATCACTGTTGATGACCGTGTCGCCCGTGTTCCCATCCTCGCTGATATCCGGCGCAAACGGCAGCGTGATCTCCTTGGGATAATCCCGCTCATAATGCCGGTTCGCCAGCTCCTTGTCCAGCCGCGCCGGGAGCTGCTCTGCAATCACATACGTCCCGTACGGCAGCATGATCGAATGATTGTAATAATCATCTTTCCCATTTTTTGTATTACACTGCAGCGTTGTCGGGTCGCCGTCCGCCCCGCCCCCGGCATCGCTGTCCCAGCGGATCGCCAGCTTGTGGTCCATTCCGTCAAAGATATTCAGGTAAGCCTGCGCCTCCCCCCGGGCCCGCTCCAGTGCCAGGGCATACGCGACATCGCCGTTCATGTCCGGACTCCCACCAAGAATTTCCCGCTTGTAAGCTGCCACGTCCATATACTTTACCGCGAACTGCTCTTCCACAAAGCGTCTGTCCTCCGGCTCGGCTGCCCGCATATCCGCCGCGTACAGGGCGTCAAAAAACTTGGTGTAGTTGTATGTGCCATCCGCGCTCAGCTCCAAAAGCGGACGGCCCGTTCCGTCTTTCGGCGGGGTATATATTTTCTGGACCTCCCCCTTAAACTCCGGGTCATAGTGATCCTCCGACCGGATCACCCCCTCCTCATCCACATAGATGGCCTCCAAATTCGTCTTCAGGTACGCTTTAAACTTAAACTGACTCAAAAGCTTTGTCCCCTGACTCCCAAAACCGCCGTTAAACAGTCCCAAAATCACGGTCAGCGGATCGTTGTGGAGCGATCCGTAGGTGTTGACATCGTCGTAGGAGGCCTGCGAGATATCCTTTGTGATCCGTATCGCCTGCCGGATCACCCGCTGCTTCACCTGCAAGGGCTTTTGGCCGGTCCCGCCGTCCTGGCCAACTGTCAGCTGCCCGGGGTACACTAACACCTTTGACAAGATATAGCTGCCCGAGTCGAAGGCCGGAGCCGTGGCGTTGACAGAAACTCCCGCCCCTGCCACATCCACCAGATACCGATTGTAGTACACCGTATCCCCCTCATGCTCGATGATTGCCCGCGAAGTCACCGCCCGGTATCTGGTGTGTTCTGGCGTGTTGATATTCTCCCAATCCACCTCATTTTCCACATGAATGGTATAATATCCTGTCTTAGAGTCGTAGGCGGCCGCCACCGGCGCCTGCTGCTCCCGATCCACCATCTGCTCCGTCTCCGTGTATGTGTATACACGCTCCATAACCGGGGTCGGCTGCCCATCGCTCCCCAACAGGACCTCGCCCGGCGAATAGACTTCGTAGGACGGCTGGTAAACCCCTTCAATCAGCGGTTCAATCTCCTCCCCGAACGTCACCGTCACCCCCTCCGGGATCTCCCTTCGCAGACCGACCGTCGCGGTCGTCCCGCCAAGCGTGTACTCGCCCTTAGGGTACCAAACCCAATAATGGCTCTCCGGCGCCCCTCCATCCACCGTCATCGCCTTTCGTATGTAGAGATCCTGATTAAATGCGTCGTAAAACGCCGGGTACTCCCCGGTCGCTTTCGAGTAATCATAAAAGAGGCGTGCCCAAATTGTTCCCTCCGTCTCATCCGTCTCATCCGTCTCATCCGCAAAAATCTCCTGAACCATCGCGCAATCCCAGGCATTGTGCGCGGTAAACCAGTCCAAAATCTCCGTTCCCGCATCTGCATTGGTCTCTCCCGATAGCTGCAGGGTATACCAAGGTGCGCCGTCATCCTCAGTCAGCTGCCTGTAACCGGCCTTTTGCAGCATTCCATTGACCTCATCCCGCAGATATTCGAAATCTCCCACCGGCTCCTGCCAGCGCTCAATCTCCTCCGGTTCCGCTTCCCCCTCAGGATAGCCGCTCATTCGGAACCGATAGCTCACCGTCTCCGCCTGCGGCTTCTCCGGGTCTGCCTGCTCCTTAACCACAGGATTTCCATCCGGTCCGATCTTGTACTCACCGCCCTTGGCCGTCTGGTAGACGATACTGCCGTCTTGGTCCCGCTTGGGCTCAAGGGTGCTTCCGGTAATCGCCTGCCCGGTCTCCTTCACCCGCTCCACGCTCATGCGGTAAAATTTCGTCCCGGCAGGATACCCCGTAACCGTAATATCATACCCGTTTTCTGTCTTATAGCTCTCCACCGTAAAGTCATTCCAGGACCCGTCCGCGTCCATATCATTGTTGTCCGACAGTCCCGCGCAGACGGACACCTGCCCCGCTTCCATCACCGTTGTGATCCCACTGGCATCCCGGTTCGTCTCCACCGACGCAATCCCATGGACAGACAGCTCATAGCCCTCCGACCGGCTCAGCTCCATCACAAAATAACTTCCAAGCAGCAGCGGACGTCCAATCCACTGGTTCCCGTTCTCCGCTGCATAATCCGGGTACGTCACAACGCCAAATCCCAGTTCCCCGGAGGTTATCTCCGAACCATTGTAAAGATTTTCCTCCCCCGCAGGCCCCTCCGGCGCAAGAATATTTCCATCTGTGTCCAGCCGTGTCCCGGGCTTCTCTGTGAATGCCAGAAAGGAGGCATCCCCGTTTTTGTCCGTCGCGGCCACCGCCACCAGATCATTTTGGCGATAAATGGCCCCTGACTTTCCGTCCGGATGGACCAGATTCTGCGCCGCAAACAGGCCATAAACCGCGCCTTCCAGGGTGGCATCCCCCTGCGCCTGACCATAGCTGTTCTCCGGATCCGCCATGTCAAGCTCCAGATCCCGCTTGTTAATATGGATTTCCCCCTCCGTGCGGTGATCCCAGACCTTAAAGGTGTACAGAATTTGACTCGAATCCCCGTAACCGCCTGTACCGATTTCGTCCAGATTATCGTCCATAAAATCCGGAAACGAATCGGAAATCTCTATATCATCCCCGTAGCCACGGGTGGAATTTGGGTGGAACGCAGGCCCCCAGCTTTCCGGTGCCTCCCGTTGCGTCTGCGCCGCTGTCGCCATTATTTGGGAGGCCGAAGCTATCTTCAACCACGGCCGCTTGATCTCCTTCCATGTATAGGCGTAATGGCCCTGGATGATCTCCGCATCCCGATCCCCCTCTTCATCCTCCCACTCCGTCTCATCCCCCAAGTCCCAACCTGCATTGCTTTCAGAGGCGATCAGATCACTTGTATACTCCCTGTCCGCATTGCTGCCGGTTGCATGCAGCTCGCACACCGCATCGCACACCGCATCGCTGCCGCTTGCCGTCAAAACAATCTTCGCCCGCTCATCCTCCACGCGGCGCAAATCGTCCAGTTCCAGCTTCGGCGCTTTCACTGCAATCACTGCCCTTCGAAGCAGTTTTTCCCCTAAAGACCCCATTTCTTCAGATACGCGGTTCCCCTTATCTGAACGTTTGCGAGCTCCGGCAATCTCTGTTTTATGCGCTTCGCCTCCGTTCTCAGCCGCCGATATTGTAATCGTCTCAATCTCCTGATCATCACTGTGGTGACCATGCAGGATATAACCAGTCCTGGCAGTCTTTTCTTCCAGATGATAAACGTACTCAAGCGCAATAAACTTCTCGTAGGTTTCATCCCGATCTTCCAGCATCTCCTCCTGCGCGGAGTAGTCGTAATCATGATTATCCTCATCCATATTTTCCACATGAAAATCACAAGTCTCCTCGCACATTTCCTGCTGTGTGATCCAAAGCTCATAAAGGCGTTCATTCTCCTCCTCTGCGGCCTCAATCTCCCCCTCATTGGTGCACTCCCCGGTCAACTCATCATACTCTTCCTCAGGTATATCCACCCACTCAGGAGCCGGATGGCCGGTGCAGTACGTCTTGCTGTACCGATAAGACCGCACATCCCGATGCGCGGCATACCCGTTCACATCGGTTGTAACGGTATCGCAGACATGCAGTTCCTCCGGCAGCGCCTCGAACGCATTGTCATAAAGGCACCCCGTCCGCCCGTCCGGGCTCCCCTCATGGTAATTGCGGCCGCTCAACTGAGAACCATCAAAATCCTCCCAAACATTAAATGTCGTACCTTCCAACGGCTGGTTCGTCTCAGCACAGTATTTCTTTAGGTCGATGTTGTAGTGGGAGGTGAAAAGTTCGGAGTGGCGGTAGGGTTCGAAGTCTACGGAACCAATTTCCGGAGCCGATTTTCCTACTGTAAAAGAAACACAGCCCGAAACCGCTTCGTCTGCAAAGCGTCCAACCTGACGTTGGTACTCACTGTTTACACCCGGAGTAAAAATATATGCATAAAATTTAGATCCACCAATTCCACTAATCTCAGATGAGCGAACTTCTCCATTAGGATCTGACGTTCCATGATAAACAAACGCAATTGTATCTCCATTTAATTCATAGCTCCAATTATCATCTGGAAAACTCCAAGAAACATTCTTCAATTGCGGGCAAACACTTATATCAAGGATCAATCTATAAGAACCATCCTCAATTGCCATTTTTTGATACGTACCATTCCAATCCGGCAATCCGGAATTTGACGAGTGCTCAAACTCCTCTAGCCCACTTTCAATATATTCCTCCATCTCTTCATACTCAGAAATCACACGATTTCCTAATATCTTTGCAAGTTCACGCTGAGCAGTAATGACGGATTCGTGGAGATTTCGGCAGAAGGTACACGAATTCAAATTTGGGCGGATGTATTCCATCCCGTAGTTC